>NZ_JAKRNH010000047.1:0-17785 GCF_022346985.1 Micrococcus sp. ACRRV | reverse complement strand
GGCGGGGGTCGCGGGGGTGGTCTCACCAGTGTCCGCCTCCGGGGCGGAGACCGGCCACATCTTCTCGAAGGCCTCGCGCAGGGCCACGTGCTCCTCGCGCAGGCCGAACTCCTCGCCGCGGGCCAGGAGGGCGTACTCCACGCGGGTGCGGCCGTCGTCGCCGGTGCGGGCCCGGACCCACACGCGGCGGCGGCGGGTGAACAGGCTGACGGCCAGGCCGATCAGGGCGAGCACGGAGAACACGCCCACCCCCCACTTGCCGGCGTCGTAGTGGATGTCCAGGCCGACGTAGCGGCGCACGCCGTCGAGGCTGATGGAGCCCTTGCCGTCGGGCAACACGTGGGTCTGCCCCACGGACAGCGTGATGCCGCCGTTCTCCGACCTGCGGGAGTTCAGCTCGGTGAGCGTGGAGGTGTCCAGCACGTACACGTTCTGCGGGACGCCGGCGTCGAGGCCGAGGTCGCCCGAGTACGAGTTGAGGATCAGCTTGGGGTTGAGCGGCTCGGGGTCCACCGAGACCTCCACGCCCTGGCCCACGTCGGCGGCGGCGGGCATGAACTGGCCGACGAAGCCGAGCTGGTCGGGCCGCGCGTCGGGGGCCTTGATCACGGCGAGGGAGTTGAAGTTCTGGTCCGTCACGCGGGTGACCACGGGGCCCTGGAAGGCGATGTCCCCGTTGCCGTCCCGCACGGTGACCACGGGCGCGTAGCCGTTGCCGACCAGGTAGACCTTGGCTCCGTCGATCTCGAGGGGGTGGTTCACCTTGAGGACCTGCTCCTCGGGGTCGCCGCCGGTGCCGTGGCGGACCTCCATGACGGCGGTGTAGTCCAGCGGCGCACCCCAGTGGGTCTGGGACTGGCGCTCGAACGTCGCGTCGAAGGACTTCAGCGTGAGCTGGAAGGGCTGCAGGGACGCGGCGTCGAAGTACATGCCGGGCGTGAAGGAGTCGTAGGCCACGAGGTTGTTGGCGAACCCCTCCCCCTCCACGATGATCTTCTGCCCCGTGTACTTGGTCATGCCGCCGTAGGCCATGAAGGCGAGCACGCCGATCAGGGAGAAGTGGAACAGGATGTTGCCGATCTCCCGCAGGTAGCCGCGCTCGGCGCCCACGGACGCGCCGCCGGCCTCGGGGCGGAGCTCCACGCGGTAGCGCTTCCTCTTCAGCCACCGCTGGGCCTGGCGCACGGCTTCCTCGGGGGCCGGCCCGCCCGCCTCCAGGACGACGACGCCGGACTCCGGCAGGCGGCCGAGGTTGCGCGGGGTGCGGGCCGGGGGCTGGCGCAGCGCCTTCGTGTGCTTGAGCGCGCGCGGGAGCACGCATCCCACCAGGGAGATGAACAGCAGCAGGTAGATCGCGGAGAACCAGACGGACGTGTAGACGTCGAAGAACTGGAGGGCGTCCAGGATCGGGCCCCAGAACGGGTTGTCCTCGATCCACTGGTCCACGGCCTCGGGCCCGGCGCGGCGCTGCGGCACCAGGGAGCCGGGGACGGCGGCCACGGCCAGCAGCAGGAGGAGGAGCAGCGCGGTGCGCATGCTGGTGAGCTGGGTCCAGGCCCAGCGGAGGGTGCCGCCCACGCCCAGGGCGGGCAGGGTGACGTCGTCCCGGGTGCGGTTCCGGGGCGCGGGGTCCTTCGGGGCGGACGTGGAGCTCACAGGGGCATCACCCATTCGTTCTGGAACCAGGTCTGCAGCTGCACCATCCACTGGGTCCACAGCCCGGTGACCATGACGGCTCCGAGGAGGATCAGGACGGCGCCGCCGAACACCATGACGCCGCGGCGGTGGCGGCGGAAGAGGCCGAGGGCCCGCATGCCGCGCTCCACCCCGAAGGAGATGAGCACAAACGGCAGGCCCAGGCCGAGGCAGTACACGAACGCCAGCAGGGCGGCGCGGGCCACCGAGGACGAGTCCTGCGTGTAGGAGAGGGCGAACACGGCGGCCAGCGTCGGGCCGATGCACGGGGCCCAGCCGAGGCCGAAGGTCATGCCCAGCAGGGGCGCTCCGGTCAGGCCGGCGGCGGGCTTCACGTGGACCTTGCGCTCGGTCTGGAACCAGCGCAGCCCGCCCATGAACACCACGCCCATGAGGATCACGAGCACCCCGAGCAGCTGCATCACCCAGGAGAGGTCGCGCAGGATGCGGAACGCCACCTGCGCGAACAGGATGTTCATCACCATGAACACCACGGTGAACCCGAGGACGAACAGGGCGGCGCCGAGGGCCACACGGCCGCGCCGCGCACCGTCGAGGGCGGCGCCGCCGAGCCCGGAGACGTAGCCGAGGTAGCCGGGCACCAGGGGCAGCACGCAGGGCGAGAGGAAGCTGATCAGCCCGGCCAGGAACGCCACGGGGGCGGCCGCCAGCAGCGAGCCGTCCAGGGCGATCTCCGCGAACCGGTTGTCCTGCATGGGCGCGCCTCAGGCCTCGGCGACGACGGTGTCCAGCAGGGCGCGCAGGGTGCCCTCCTCGACGGCGCCGAGGACGCGGGCGGCCACCCGGCCCTGGCGGTCCAGCACGAGGGTGGAGGGCACGGCCTGCGGGGGCACGTAGTCGGACATCGCCAGCAGCACCGACCCGGAGGTGTCGTCCACGGAGGAGTAGGGAATGCCGAAGGTGCGCTCGAACGCCTGGGCGGTGGTGACGGTGTCCCGGACGTTCACACCGAGGAACCGCACCCCCTTCGGCTCGAACTCGCCGTGGAGCTTCACGAGGTGGGGGGCCTCGACGCGGCAGGGGGCGCACGCCGCGTACCAGAAGTTCAGCAGGGCGGGCTCGCCGCGGAGGGTCTCCCCGGAGACGGTCTCGCCGTCGAATCCGGCGGCGGAGAACTCCACGGGGGCGCCGCGCTGGTCGGCGGCGTACTCCACCACGGACCCGTCGCCGGCGATGTAGTTCTTGCCGCCCGCGTTGCCCGCCTGCTGGGCCAGGGAGTCGTCCGTGCCCGAGCAGGCCGCCAGCAGGGGCGCCAGGGCGGCGGCCGAGAGTCCGGCGAGCGCGGCGCGGCGGGAGGGACGGGGCGGGAACGGCATGGGGCTGGCACTCCGAGACGGGGACGGCTTGCGGCGGGATCCTGTCGAGTCTACGGCGCGGGCCCGACCCTGATGGAACCCTGGACGTCACACCGCCCCGGGGAGCGGCCCGGCGCTCAGGCCCCGGGGAGGGAGGAGGCGTCCTTCAGCAGGGCGGCGTTGGGCTCGTGGTATTCCACGCGCGGCAGGGCGCGGCCGTCCTCGAACACCAGGGAGGTGACGGAGGTCAGCGAGCACTCGCGCCGGCGCGGGTCGTGGGCCAGGGGGCGGCCCTCGACGGCCAGCCGGGTCACCCAGATCGGCAGCTGGTGGGAGACGAGGATCGCCTCGGCGCCCGGTCCCAGCGCGTCCACGGCCTCGTCCTTCACACGGTCGACGACGGCGAGCATGCGCGCGGCCTGCTGCCGGTAGGGCTCGCCCCAGGACGGGCGCAGCGGGTTCCGCAGCAGCGGCCAGAGGCGCGGGCTGCGGCGCAGGGTGGCGGCGACGTCGGACATACCCTCGAAGGTGTTCTCCGCCTCGATGAGGTCCTGCTCGGTGCGGAGCTGCGTGGCGAACGCCCCGGCGATCGGCGCGGCGGTCTGCTGGGCGCGCAGGAGCGGGGACGCGGCCACGATCGCGGGCCGGCGCTGGAGCTCGTTCGCCCGGTCCAGGAACCACTCGGCGACGCCGACGGCCATGCGCCGGCCCAGCTCGGACAGGCCGAAGCCGTCCAGCCGGCCGTAGAGCACGCGGTCGGGGTTGTGGACTTCTCCGTGGCGGACGAGGTGCACCGTGGCGAGGGTCTGCATGGGGCCAGTCTCCCAGACCGCCCCGGCCACCGGGCCGCGGCGCCGCCGGACCTCCCGTCCTGGCCCGCGCGCGCTAGCGTGGGCGGGAAGGAACCGCCCGCCCGACCCGTCCGGGTCAGGACCCCGAGGAGCACCATGTCCGGCACCGAGAACCCCAACCCCTACGGCCGCCCGGCGGGCCAGTCCGGCCCCCAGTGGCCGGACGCGGCCGCGCAGGCGCCCTACGGGCAGGCCCCCGACGCCTCCGCCCAGGCCCCATACGGCGCCCCGCCGCAGGGCTGGGGCGCCCCGCAGCAGTGGGGCGGCCAGCCCGGGTGGCCGGCGGCCGCCCCGGTGCCGGCGCGTCGTCCCGGCCCGATCAACGCCGCGTTCTGGCTGATCGTGTCGGCCGGCGTCGTCTTCCTGGCCTCCACGGTGCTGTCCGCCCTGGTGGCCACCTCCGATGCGGGCCGCCGGGAGCTGGAGGCCGCGATGACGAAGGTGTGGGGCGACTACGGCATGACGCCCGAGCAGATCCGGGAGTACCAGGACATGCTCCCGCAGATGATGCCGGTCATGGCGGGCGTGATGGTCGCCGTCGGCGTGCTGGCGCTGCTGGTGTACCTGCTGATCGCGTCCAAGATCCGCGGCGGCTCCCGGGCCGCCCGCACGGTCGGCACGGTGCTGGCCGTCCTGTCCGTCCTGATGGTGCTGGCCCCGCTGGCGTCCGGCCAGTTCTCCCCGCTGGACCTGCTCTGGTGTCTCCTCGGGGTCGCGGGCATCGCGACGGCCTACCGCAAGGAGGCTACAGAGTTCATGCGCCTGCGGGCCTGGGAGCGCGCCGCGCGCCGCTGAGTCAGGCGGCGGGGCCGTCCAGCAGTCGCCCGAGCCGCTGGGCGTCGACGCGCCAGAAGTCGCGTTGGACGCCGTCCACGAACAGCACCGGGACCTCCTCGGCGTAGGTCTCCAGGAGATCCGGGTGGGCGGGGCCGTCGACCCGCTCCCAGGCGGTGCCCCGCGCGTCGCAGACCTCGGCGACGACGGCCTCGGCCTCCGCGCAGAGGTGGCAGCCGGGCTTCACGAGGAGCTGGACGCGGGCGGCGGAGGCGGGCGGGGTCATCATGGCCGCCATGCTAGGCCCTCCCCCGGATGCGGCGAGGCCGCCCTCCCCGGAAGGGACGGGCGGCCTCGCGGAGCTCTCGACGAGCGGGCGTCACTTCTTGTTGCGACGCTGGTGGCGGGTCTTGCGAAGCAGCTTGCGGTGCTTCTTCTTCGCCATGCGCTTGCGGCGCTTCTTGATCACAGATCCCATGGGGACTCCTTGCGTCGGGGTGAGGGCCGGCGGGCGGGGCGACCGCGGGGGCCGCGGCATGCCTCACGCCGACCCGCATTCCACCGGATGTGGAACGCCGGAAAACGTTCTCGGCCACACTACCGGCCGGACCCCGGTTCAGTCGAACCAGGGATCCAGCCCGTGGATCGGGAACACCTCGCGGCGGGTGGCCATGATCGTCTGGTCCACGGGGTCGGCGGGGTCGTAGCCCACCTCCCAGGAACGCCACCACACGTCCGCGTCCTCGGTCATGGTGAGCGGGTAGCGGTCCTCCTCGGCCCCCTCGAACAGGGACATGTCCCCCTCGAGGTCGTCCGGGGTCAGGGAGCGCACGTGCTCCAGCCAGGACTCCGGCACGGGGGTGGAGGAGGGCACCGGCTGCCCGGTGACGGCGCCGATCAGGTGCGTCCACGCCCGCGGGACCACCCGGACGTGGTTGTAGCCGCCGCCCCCGGTGGCCAGCCAGCGGCCGTGGGCGTAGCGGTCCGCCCAGTCGCCGAGGTCGAAGGCGAGCTGCCGCTGCCCGTCCACGGACAGGCGGAGGTCCGCCAGGGGATCGCCGCGGTGGGCGTCGGCGCCGTGCTGGGTCACCAGCACGTCCGGCTGGAACGCGCCCAGCAGCTGGGGGACGACGGCGTGCACCGCGCGCAGGAACCCGGCGTCGCCGGTGCCCGGGGGCAGGGCCACGTTCACCGCGGTGCCCTCCGCCCCGGGGCCGCCGGTCTCGTTGGCGAAGCCCGTGCCGGGGAAGAGGCTGATGCCGGTCTCGTGCAGGGAGATCGTGAGCACGCGGGGGTCGTCGTAGAAGATCGACTGCGTGCCGTCGCCGTGGTGGGCGTCGACGTCCACGTAGGCCACGCGCTCTGCGCCCAGGTCCAGGAGGCGCTGGATGGCCACCGCGCAGTCGTTGTAGATGCAGAAGCCGGACGCCTTGGCGCGGGCGGCGTGGTGCATGCCGCCGGCCACGTTCACGGCGCGGGAGACCTCGCCGGACCAGACGGCCTCCGCGGCCACCAGGGAACCGCCGGCGATCCGCGCGGCGGACTCGTGCAGGTCCGGGAACGTGGGGCAGTCCTCCGAGCCCAGGCCGTGGGGCTCGTCCGCCTCCGCGTCCTCTCGGGAGGCGGCCCGGACTGCGGCGATGAACGCGGGGTCGTGCACCGTGGCCAGCTGCTCGTCCGTGGCCACCGGCGGCTGCAGGATCCGCACGTGCTCGGCGTCCAGCAGGCCCAGGGAGGAGGCGAGCCGATGCGTCAGGTCCAGGCGCAGGGGCGCCATGGGGTGCTGCGCGCTGAAGCGGTACTTCAGCAGGCTGGGGTCCCACACCACCGCGGAGGGGGCGGGCTGGCTGCAGTCAGACGTGGCGGAGGTCACGCTTCAGGGTAGATCCGCCGGGGGCCCCGGGGCCAACCCCTCCCCCGCCGGTGACCGGCGCATGACGACGCGCGGGGCCGCTCACGGGAGGATACTGGGGGCGGCCCGCTCGGGCCGTCCCGGGCCCGTGCGGCCCGCTCCCCGCTGACGGAAGGTGACCGCATGCCCTCGGGTGCGCTCTCCCCGGCGCGCCGCGTCGTGACGGCGGTGACCGGCGTCGTGGCCGGCTCCCCCGCCCGCGCGGCGCTATCCGCCTTCGCCCTGGGCGCCCTGCTGTTCACGGGGCTGCTCATGCTGCCGGCCGCGGCCACGGACGGGCGGGTGACGCCGCTGCACGACGCGATGTTCACGGCCGTGTCCGCGTTCTCCGTGACCGGCCTGACCACCCTGGACACGGCCGAGCACTGGACCCCGCTGGGTCAGGTGATCCTGCTGGCGGCCATGCAGATCGGCGGCCTGGGCATCCTCTCCATGGCGTCGCTGCTGACCCTGGCCGTGTCCCGGCACCTGGGCCTGCGGACCAAGCTGGCCACGCAGGAGTCCGGCATGACCACCGGCAACATGGGCGAGGTCGGCCACCTGCTCAAGGTCGTGGTCTTGACGGTGCTGACGTGCGAGGGCGCCCTGGCGGTGATCCTGGTGCCCCGGTTCGCCGCGCTCTCCGACTCCTGGGCCACCGGACTCTGGCAGGGCGTGTTCTACTCCGTCAGCGCCTTCAACAACGCCGGGTTCACCATCCACGAGGGCGGCACCGCCGCCTTCATGCACGACCCGGTGATCCTCACGGTGATCGCCGTCGGCGTGTTCGCCGGCGCTCTCGGCTTCCCCGTGGTCATGGTCCTCGTGGACAAGGGCTGGCGGTTCCGCTCCTGGAACCTGCACACCAAGCTCACCGTGGAGGTGACGCTCGTGCTGCTGGTCGTGGGCGCCGTCGCCCTGTTCTTCTTCGAGGCCGGCAACCCCGCCACCCACGGGGACATGGTGGTGGGCCAGCGGATCGGGCACTCGTTCTTCGGGTCGGTGATGACCCGCTCGGGCGGGTTCGCGATCGACGACACGAACTCGCACCGACCCGAGTCCCTGCTGCTCATGGATGCGCTGATGTTCGTGGGCGGCGGCTCCGCCTCCACCGCCGGCGGCATCAAGGTGACCACGCTGGCGGTGATGTTCCTGGCGATCGTGGCCGAGGCCCGCGGCGACAAGGAGGTCACCGTGCACGGGCGGACGATCGCCCCGGAGACCCTCCGCGTCGCGATCTCCGTGCTCGCGCTCGGCGCCACGCTCGTGCTCCTGGCCACCCTCGCCCTCGTCTCGATCGTGGACCAGCCGCTGCAGCGGCCCCTGTTCGAGGTGGTCTCCGCGTTCGGCACCTGCGGGCTCTCCGTGGGGGTCTCCGCGGAGACTCCGCCCGCCGGCAAGTACCTGTTGACGGCCATGATGTTCGCCGGCCGCGTCGGTACAATCACGTTCGCCGCGGCCCTGGCCCTGCGCCAGCGCCGCGTCCTCTACCGCTACCCCGTCGAGAGGCCGATCCTTGGCTGACCAGCCGCGCACCGACCCGAACGCCCCCGTGCTCGTGATCGGCCTGGGCCGCTTCGGCGCCGCCACGGCCGAGGAGCTGGTCACGCAGGGCCGGGAGGTCCTCGCCATCGAGCGGGACCCCGTGCTCGCCCAGCGCTTCGCCCCCACGCTCACGCACGTGGTGGAGGCGGACGCCACCGACGCCGAGGCCCTCCGCCAGCTGGGCGCCCAGGACTTCGACGTGGCCGTCGTCGGGGTGGGCACGTCCATCGAGGCCTCCGTGCTGATCACCGCGAACCTGGTGGACCTGGAGATCCCGCACATCTGGGTGAAGGCGATCTCCGACGCGCACGGCACGATCCTCAAGCGGATCGGCGCGCAGCACATCATCTTCCCGGAGAAGGACGCCGGCGTGCGCGCCGCGCACCTGGTGAACGGGCGGATGCTGGACTTCATCGAGTTCGACGACGACTTCGCGATCGTGAAGATGTACCCGCCCACGGAGACGGTCGGCTTCACCTTGGAAGAGTCCAACGTGCGCCAGAAGTACGGCGTGACCATCGTCGGCGTGAAGACCCCGGGCGAGGACTTCACCTACGCCCAGCCGCACACCCGCGTGGGCCCGCGGGACACGCTCATCGTGTCCGGGCACACCGACCTCATCGACCGGTTCGCCGCCCGTCCCTGAGCCGACCGGGGCAGGCGGTGCCGGCGCCGCTCAGGCGCCGTCTAGGGTGGCCGCATGCTGCTGCTGATCTTCGGGCCGCCGGCCGTGGGCAAGATGACCGTCGGACGAGCCGTCGCGGCGGCCTCCGACTTCCGGTTGTTCCACAACCACATGACCATCGAGCCCCTGCTCGAGGTGTTCGGCCACGGCACGGAGCCGTTCAACGTCCTCACAGACGAGTTCCGGATCCGCGTGATCGAGGAGGCCGCCAGGGCCGGCGTGGACCTGGCTTTCACGCTCGTCTGGGACGTGACGGATCCCGACGACGCCGAGTACGTGGCCCGGTGCGTCGCGGCCGCAGGCGATGACGCGGCGTTCGTCGAGCTGCGAGCGGATCTGGCGACGCGTCTGGAGCGCAACAGGACCGAGGAACGCCTCTTACACAAGCCTTCGAAGCGGAACCTGGAGTGGTCGGACGGCAACGTCCGGGAGATGGAAGCCACCTGGACGATGACCACGGCGGACGGCCCGGGAGCGGCGGAAGTGCTGCTGGGCGCCCACCCCCACCTGGGCCTGCAGACAGACGACCTCACGGCCGAGGAGACCGCCGAGCGGATCCTCGCGTGGCTCGCCGACGTCCGGGGCTGAGCCGCCGCCCGGCCCTGAGCCGGGGCACGGGCCGGGCGGCGCCGGCTGCGGTCAGGCGCCGAACTCGCGGCCCATCTCCTCGTCCCGCCTGGCGGCGGCGTCCATGGCGTCCGCCACGAGCCCGGCGAAGCCGCCGTCCTCGAACGCCGCGATGGCTCGCTCCGTGGTGCCGTTCGGGCTCATGACCGCACGGCGCAGCCCCTCGGCGGTCTGCTCGCCGGAGGTCACCGCATCCACCAGCATGGCGCCGGCGCCCTTCACGGTGGCCGCGGCCATGGCCTCGGCCGCCTCGGCGGACAGGCCCAGCTCCACGGCGTGCGCGGCGATCGCCTCCGCCAGCAGGAACACGTAGGCGGGGGCAGAGCCCGACGCCGCGACGACGGCCGGCAGCTGCTCCTCCGACACCGGCACCACCACGCCGGAGCCGGAGAACAGCGACTCCACCAGCGCGCGCTGGTCCGCGGTGACGCCCGCGGCGGGGGCCACGCCCACCACGCCAGAGCCCACGGTCAGCGGCGTGTTCGGCATGGTCCGCACCAGCGGCTGGCCCTCAGGCAGGGCCCCGGCGAGGGTCTCGGCGCGCACGCCCGCGGCCACCGAGACCACCACGGCCTCCGGGCGCAGGGCGGGGGCGATCTGCCGGGCCGTCACCACGATGTCCTTGGGCTTCACGCCCAGCAGCACCACGTCCGCCTCGGCCACGGCGGTCAGGTTCGCGTCCACGTCCTGCTCCCCGGAGAGCACCCGCACGCCCGGGAACCGGTTCCCCTTGGCCTGGGCCGAGGCGGCGGTGCGCGTGGTGGCGACGACGCGCTCCGGCGTCGTCACCGACGCGGCCAGCAGGCCCGTGAGGATGGCGCCGGTCATGGAGCCGAGGCCGAGGATCGCGATGCGGGGCTGGGCGGTCATGGGGTTCCTTCCGGGGACGGGGTTCAGGACTCGTGCCGGCCGGACTGATCGTTCTGGCCGAGGTGCTCGCGCGCGAACGCGAGCGAGGCGGACAGCTTCTCCTCGCGCTGGCCGGCGTACTCGACGCCGCGCGTGCCGACCTCCACGCACACCGTGCCGGCCAGGCCCTCCCGGCCGAGGAAGCGCAGGGACTCGGCCACGTTCTGCGTGCCCTCGCCGGGCACCAGATGCGCGTCCTTGGTCCCGTCCACGCCGTCGGTGAGGTGGACGTGGCGCAGCCGCCCACCGAGGCCGCGGATGTTCGCCAGGGAGTCCTCCCGCGCGATCGCCGCGTGGGAGAAGTCCCAGGTCACGTGCTCGTAGGGCTCCGGCACCGGGTCCCAGTGGGGCAGGTACATGGTGAGGTCGCGGCCGTGCGCCCGCCACGGGTACATGTTCTCCACGGCGATCACGACACCGGTGGCCTCCATGATCTCCGCGGTGCGCCGGGCGAACTGCGACGCGTAGCTCCCCTGCCAGCGGAACGGCGGATGGGCCACCACGGTGACGGCCCCCACCGCCCGGGCCAGCTCCACGGAGCGCACGATCTTGGACCACGCCGAACCCCACACCTGCTGGGTGAACAGCAGCGTGGGCGCGTGGATCGAGTCGATCCGCATGCCCGTGCGCTCGGACAGCCGGGCCAGGGCGCGGGCGTCCTGGCTGGTCGCGTTGTGCGTGACCATGACCTCCACGCCGTCGTACCCGAGGTCCGCGGCCGTGGCGAACACGTCCTGCGTGCCCAGGGGGAACACCGACGACGACGACAGCGTCACCGGGATCTCCGCGCCGAACCGGGGTGCGGGGGCCAGGTGGGCGGTGGAGACCAGCGGCGGCTCCAGGTGGCGCCCGTGGGGGTCCCACGGGCGGGAGCCGGCGCCGGAGGGCCCCGTCATGTCAGCGCACCCCCAGGCTGAGCCCCGGCAGCAGGGAGTCGGTGTTGAGGTTCACGTGCCCGACCCCGAGGCCGTCCTCGCGGGTCAGGTGGCCCTCCAGCATGAGGGCGTCCAGGCGGTTGAGGATCAGACCCTCGCGCAGGGCCCACGGGCAGATCTCCAGCTGGACCACGCCGAAGGTGCGCATGGCCGCGAGCGCCACGAGCGCGCCGGCCAGCACCTGCGGGGCGCGGACCTCGGAGACGCCGGGCAGCTCGGCCCGCTGCTCCCAGGTCATGGCGGCCAGGCGGTTGACCCAGAGCTGGAGGTCGTCCGCCCGGAGGTGTCGCTTCACGTGCGGGCCGGCCGCCGAGGGCGCCGCGCCGGTGAGCCGGGCCAGGGAGCGGAAGGTCTTGGAGGTCGCCGTGACCACGTAGGGGGCCTCGAGCGGCGGGAAGTCCGCGAAGACCGCCTCGATCTCGCGGCTGGCGTGCTTGTGGAGCTTCTTCACGGCCTTGGGGCTGGGCGGGTCGTCCGGGAGGCGCTCGCGCGTGAGCCGGCCGGCGCCGAGCGGCAGTGAGACGGCGTGGCTGGGCAGCTCGTCCTGGCCGTAGGCGATCTCGAAGGAGCCGCCGCCGATGTCGAAGTTCAGGATGGAGCCCACGCCCCAACCCTGCCAGCGGCGCACGGCGAAGTACGTCATGGACGCCTCCTGCTCGCCGGAGAGCTCGGAGAGGTGCACACCCGTCTCCGCCTCCACCCGGGCCAGCACGGCCGGGCCGTTCTCCGCCTCGCGGATGGCCGAGGTGCAGAAGGAGATCATGTCCTCCGCGCGGTGCTCCTCGGCGAAGGCCACGGCCTCGCCGATGAAGCCGACCAGCTCGTCCTGGCCCTCCTCGTTGATCGCGCCGGACTCGTCCAGGTAGCGGATCAGCGGTAGGGAGCGCTTGTGCTCCGCGTAGGGGGTCGGCCGCGCGCCGGCGCGGGCCTCCACCAGGAGCAGGTGGACCGTGTTGGACCCGATGTCCAGGACGCCCAGGCGCACGGGTCAGGCCTTCTTGCGCGTGGTGGTGGACGTCGTCGTCTTCTTGGCGGCGGGCTTGCGGGCGGCGGGCTTCTTGGCCGCCGGCTTCTTCGCCGGGCCCTTGGCGCGCTTGTCCGCGAGCAGCTGGTAGGCCTCCTCGGCCGTGAGCTCCTCGGGGGCGCGGCCGCGGGGCACGGTGATGTTGGTGACGCCGTCCGTGACGTACGGACCGAACCGGCCCTCCTTCACGGTGACCTTCTTGCCGGAGACCGGGTCCTCGCCGAACTCGGCCAGCGGCGGCTTGGCGGTGCCGCGGCCGCGCTGCTTCGGCTGGGCGTAGATCTCGAGGGCCTGCTCCTGCGTGATGCTGAAGATCTGGTCCTCGGACTCCAGGGAGCGCGAGTCGGTGCCCTTCTTCAGGTACGGGCCGAACCGGCCGTTCTGCGCGGTGATGACCTCGCCCTCGGCGTCGGCGCCGACGATGCGCGGCAGGGACATCAGCTGGAGCGCCTGCTCCAGGGTGACGGTGTCCACGGACATCGTCTTGAACAGGGAGCCGGTGCGGGGCTTCTCCTTGGCCGGCTTCTTCTTCGGCTTGGGCTTGCCGTTCTTGTAGTACTCGGTGGGCTGGGCGTCGAGCCAGGCCTGCAGCTCCTCCTCGCCCATCTCCGGGATCACCTCGGTGACGTACGGCCCGTACCGGCCGTCCTTGGCGACGACGGTCCGCCCGGTCTCCGGGTCCACGCCGAGCTCGCGCTCGTCCGCGCCGCCGGCGGCCATGAGCTCCTCCGCCTTGGCGGGGGTGAGCTCGTCCGGGGCGAGGTCCTCGGGCACGTTGGCGCGCTCGGGCGCGGTGCCCTCGGCGGCGCCCTCGGGGAGGCGGCGCTCCAGGTAGGGGCCGTACTGGCCCACGCGCAGGGTGATGTCCTCGGTGACGGGCAGGGAGTTGACCTGCCGGGCGTCGATCTCGCCGAGGTTCTCCACCACGTGCTTCAGGCCCTCGACGCCCTTCTGCGTGTCCGCGGAGTCCGCGCCGAAGTAGAAGGTCTGCAGCCATGCCTCGCGGGCCAGCTCGCCGGCGGCGATCCGGTCGAGGTCGTCCTCCATGCGCGCCGTGAAGTCGTAGTCCACGTACTTCGCGAAGTAGTCCTCGAGCAGGCCGATCACGGCGAACGCGGTCCAGGACGGGACCAGGGCGCTGCCGCGCTTGGACACGTAGCCGCGGTCCATGATCGTGGAGATCGTGGGCGCGTAGGTGGACGGGCGGCCGATCTCGCGGCGCTCCAGCTCGGCGACGATCGAGGCCTCCGTGTAGCGGGCGGGCGGGGTGGTCTCGTGGCCCGTGGGCTGGATGGGGGCGCCGGTGAGGGTCTCGCCCTCCGCCACCTGCGGCAGGCGGCGGTCCTTGGCGTCCTTCTCCTCCTCGGGCTCGGCGTCCCGGCCCTCCTCGTAGGCGTCGAGGAAGCCCTTGAAGGTGATCACGGTGCCGGAGGCGGCGAACTGGGCGGTGCGGCCGTCCTCGGCCTGCGCGGAGAAGCGCAGGGTGGCGGTGTAGCCCTTGGCGTCGGCCATCTGGGAGGCCACGGTGCGCTTCCAGATCAGCTCGTACAGGCGGAACTCGTCCGGACGCAGCTCCGCCTTGACCTGGGCGGGCGTGCGGAAGGAGTCGCCGGCGGGGCGGATGGCCTCGTGGGCCTCCTGCGCGTTCTCGGTGCGCTTGGCGTAGACGCGCGGCTGGGCCGGCACGGACTCCTGGCCGTAGAGCTCGGTGGCCTGCCTCCGGGCGGCCTGCACGGCCTCCTGGGAGAGGTTCACCGAGTCGGTGCGCATGTAGGTGATGTAGCCGTTCTCGTAGAGGCGCTGGGCGACCTGCATGGTCACCCGCGCGCTCATGCGCAGCTTGCGGGAGGCCTCCTGCTGCAGCGTGGAGGTGGTGAACGGGGCGGCCGGACGGCGGGTGTACGGCTTGTCCTCCACGGAGTCCACCGTGAAGTCCTTGCCGTCCAGGCCCTCGGCCAGCGACGCCGCCGCGGCCTCGTCGAGGTGCGCCACCTTCTTGCCGGCGGACTCCTTGAGGCGCCCGGCGTCGTCGAAGTCGCGGCCCGTGGCCACGCGCGCCCCGTCCACCGTGGACAGGCGGGCGGTGAAGGAGGAGCCGGCGGCGCCGTCGGCCTTCGCGTCCGGGCCCACGGTGAAGGTGCCCTCCACTCCCCAGTACTGCGCGGCCACGAACGCCATGCGCTCGCGCTCGCGCTCCACCACCAGGCGGGTGGCCACCGACTGCACGCGGCCGGCGGACAGGCCGCGGGAGACCTTGCGCCACAGCACCGGGGAGAGCTCGTAGCCGAAGAGGCGGTCCAGGATGCGGCGGGTCTCCTGGGCGTCCACCAGGTGGGTGTCCAGCTCGCGGATGCTCTCCAGGCCGCGGCGCACGCCCTCCTTGGTGATCTCGCCGAAGGTCATGCGGTACACGGGGACCTTGGGCTTGAGCGTGTCCAGCAGGTGCCACGCGATGGCCTCGCCCTCGCGGTCCGCATCGGTGGCCAGGTAGAGGGCCTCGGCGTCCTTGAGCTCGCGCTTGAGCTCGGTGACCTTCTTCTTCTTGTCCGGGTGCACCACGTAGTACGGGGTGAAGCCGTGCTCCGTGTCCACCGCGAACTTGCCGTACGGGCCCTTCTTCATGTCCGCGGGCAGGTCCGAGGGCTTGGGGAGGTCGCGGATATGCCCCACGGACGAGTCCACCACCCAGCCCTCGCCGACCGCGTTGAGGTACTTCGCGATCGACTTGCTCTTGGCCGGGGACTCCACGATGACCAGCTTCTTGCCCTGGGGCACGGAGCTGGACGTCGACGCGGATGCAGTGGGCACGGGGGGTTCCTCCTCGGACGGACGGGCACGGGACCGCCGGACGGCGGGCCTGCGCGCCGTCATCCTATGGTCCAGTCCCCCCACACTAGCCACACCGGCGGGACCCGACCCCGCCCCGGACGCTCAGGCCTCGAGCAGGAAGCCGTCCTCATGGAGCTCCCGGACGGCCGCCAGCAGTCCGGCTCGGCCGGCGTCGTCCAGCTCCAGCAGGGCCGCCACCGCGCCGACCAGCTGCCCCACGGACAGCTCGCCGTCGCTGGCGGACAGGACACCCGCCGTGGCGGTGTCCAGGCGAGCGGTGCGCCGGAAGCCCGCGCCCTGACGGGCCAGGATGACCTCCGGATGCTCGGCGCCGAACCGGGAGTGCCGCTCCTCCGTGACGTCCTCGGCCACGCGCAGGTGCAGGCCGCGCAGCGCGGCCAGGGCGGGGTCACCGGTGACGACGGCGTCGGTCGCCCCCGCCTCCGGTCCGGCGGCGAGCCGGTCCCGGCGGGCGACGGCGGCCGCCCAGGCCGTGCCGAGGGCCTCGTCGAGCGGCTGGGTCAGCTCCTCGGCGACCGTCCACGCCCGGCCCTGCGAGCCGTCCGCGGCGGGGCGGCGCAGCCACACGTGCCCGAAGCCCACCCCGGTGACCCCGCGGGCCGCGAAGTCGTCCAGGTAGCCGCGGTACGCGGCCTCGTAGGCGGCCGGGTCCAGCTCGAGGGACGAGTCCTGCAGCCACGTCTCGGCGTAGCCGGCCGGGTCCTGCCGGTCCCGCTGGACGAACCACGCCTGCATCCCGGGGCCCACCCAGGACCGGGGGCGCGCATCCCAGGCGGGAGCGGCGTCGTCTCCCGCGGGGACCTCGGCCGCTCCTGCGGGAATCTCCCAGTTGGCGAGCAGCTGCGCGGTGCCGCCCTCGGCGAGGTGCTCCGGCAGGGCGGCGATCAGCTCGGCGACGAGTCGATCCCCCTCGCGGCCTCCGTCCCGGTAGGTGAGCACGGGGGCGTCGGGATCGGTGCGCGGGGTGATGACGAACGGCGGATTGGAGACGACCAGGTCGAACCGCTCCCCCGCCACCGGCTCGAGCAGGTCCCCGGCGGCCAGGCGGACCCGATCCTCCAGGCGCTCCCGGTCCAGGCGGAGGACGTCCGCGTTGAGCAGGAGGTTGAACCGGGTGAAGTCGAGGGCGCGCTCGGAGAGGTCCGTGGCGGTGACGTGCTCGGCGTGGGCCAGCAGGTGAAGGGTCTGGACGCCGCAGCCCACGCCCAGGTCCAGGGCCCGGGCGACCGGCCGGCGCTGCGTGGCCCCGGCCAGCGTGAGGGAGGCCCGGCCGATGCCGAGCACGTGGTCCTCCGGCAGCGGTCCGCGGCGCTGCAGCGCGGTCTGGTCCGAGGCCACCCACATCGGCCCGGGCTCGTCCGCGGCATAGGGCGAGAGGTCCACGGTGGCGCGTGCCCTCTCGGCTCCCGTATCGGCCCCGTCGAGGACGACGAGCCCCGCCTCCACGGCCCCGTCCAGCCCCAGCGCGGGCAGGGCGGCGGCGAGGTCGGCCGCGGGGACGGGGTCGCCCAGCATAAAGGCGCCGACCACCGCGGCCAGCGGGCGGGAGGCGGCGGCGGCATCGCGCGCGGCGGGCGCGGCGAGGACCCCGGCGACCACGCGGCGCGCGGCCACGGCGTGCTCGCGGTCCAGGGCCGCGGTGGCCACAGGTCCGAGCAGCGTCTCCACGACGTCGGTCGTGTACGGCAGGGCGGTGAGGTCGGCCGCGAGTGCGGCGGCCGCGGCGGGGCTCAGGTGCGGGGCGGGCAGGCTCATGCGGGGGTCCTCTCGAGGCAGCGGGGGCAGACGTGGTCGAGGTGGGCGGCCACGCAGTCCGGGCAGCGCACCTGAAGGGTGGTGCAGGCGGGGTCGGCGCAGTTGGCCAGGTGGGACGTGGCCCCGCCGCAGGTGACGCACCGGCCGAGCGTCTCCGCGCCGTCGGTGAAGGCCAGGGAGAGGCGGCGGTCGAACACGGCGAGGCGTCCGTGCCAGAGCCCGGCGTCGCCGTGGGCCTCGCCGTAGCGGACGATCCCGCCGTCGAGCTGGTAGACCTCGGAGAATCCGCGGTCCTTGAGCAGCGCGGAGAGCACCTTGCAGCGGACGCCGCCCGTGCAGTACGTGACCACGGGCTGGTCCTTGAGGTGGTCGAGGGAGCCGGAGTCCACGGCCTCCAGCAGGTCGCGCGTGGTGTGCGCCGCCGGGATGACGGCGTCCTCGAACCGGCCGATGGCGGCCTCCACGCTGTTGCGCCCGTCGAGGAAGCGGACGGGGCGCCCCTGGGCGGCACGCTCGGCCACGAGGGCGTGGAGCTGATCCGCGGGCAGGTGCTCGCCGGTGCCGACGACGCCGTGCTCGTCCACGCGGATCCGTTCGGGGGCGCCGAAGGCCACCAGCTCGGGGCGGACCTTCACGGACAGCCGCGGGAAGTCCGCGGCCGAGCCGTCCGACCACGTCACCTCCAGGCCCCGGAACGCCGGGTGCTCGCGGGTGCCGCGGACGTAGCGCTTCACCGCCTCCGCGGGCCCGCCGACGGTGCCGTTGATGCCCTGCGGGGAGACGATGATCCGCCCGGCCAGCCCGAGGGAGACGGCCAGGGTCCGCTGCCACAGCCGCACGGCCTCCGGGTCGGCCAGGGGCGTGAACCGGTAGTACAGCGCGATCCGGCCCGGCCCTCCGGGGGCGGGCCGGATCGCGCTGTACTACC
>NZ_JAKRNH010000046.1:0-17790 GCF_022346985.1 Micrococcus sp. ACRRV | reverse complement strand
GGCGGGGTGCGGCGGCCCTTGGCGGGGGGGCCCGTGAGGGGGACCAGCCGGGCGGCGGGGGCCGCCGCGGCGGGCTTCGCGGAGCCCTTCGCTCCGGCGCCGGGGTAGGCGCCGCGGAGCTTCTTGACCACCGGGGGCTCGATGGTCGAGGAGGCGGAGGAGACGAACTCCCCCAGGTCCTTGAGGGTGCTCAAGGCCTCCTTCGAGGTGATGCCGAGCTCCTTGGCGAGCTCGTGGACGCGGACCTTTGCCACGGTTCTCCTGTTCTGGCCTCGCGGGCCGCCGGAGCCGTGGGGCGCCGGTCAGCGCGTCGCGAGACCGTTGACGTATGTCCAGGCCGCCGCGCACGCCTCGGTGGCGTACGCCTCACGGCCTGCCTGATAGCAGGGGGTGAAGTTCATCGCTGGGCACTCATGCTTCAGTGCTCATCGGGTACGCATCAGATCTCTGACCCGCCTTCATCTGTCGGTCTGGCAGCCGATGCGCGCGTGCCCGCCTCGAGGCCGTCCGGGTCCACCTGGCCGCGGAAGGCCCGGTGGAACGCACGACGGCGCAGGGCGAGCTGGAGGCACTCCGGGCCGGGGTGCACCCAGGCACCGCGTCCGGGGCGGCGGCGAAGGGGGTCCCACACGACGGTCGGGGGTGTCGTGCCGGCCTCCAGCGCCACGCGCATCAGCTCTTGCTGGTCCGCCTGCGACCGGCATCCGACGCAGGTGCGCACGACCGTCCTCGGGGACATGCGTGCGCCTCCTTCCGGTGCCGGATCGAAAATGGACCTCACCCATCCTACCGCCTCCGTCCGGAGTTCTCTCCCGGGGGACGACGACGGGTCCGGACGCGCGCGCGTCCGGACCCGTCCTCGATCCGCTCAGGCCTCGGCGCCCGCCTCCGCGCCGGGCTGCTGGGCGGCGTCCGCGCCGGGCTGCTGGGCGGCGTCGCCCACGATGTCGATGCGCCACCCGGTGAGGCGCGCGGCGAGGCGGGCGTTCTGGCCCTCCTTGCCGATGGCCAGGGAGAGCTGGTGCTGCGGCACCACGGCGCGCGCCGAGTGCTGGTCGGCGTCGAGGATCTCCACGGACAGCGCCTGCGCCGGGGAGAGCGCGTGCCTGATCATCTCGGCGGGGTCGTCGGCGTGCTCGACGATGTCGATCTTCTCGCCGCCGAGCTCGGTCATGACCGCGCGCACACGGGAGCCCATCTCGCCGATGGCCGCGCCCTTGGGGTTCACGCCGGGGCGGGTGGCCTTGACGGCCATCTTGGTCCGGTGGCCGGCCTCGCGGGCCAGGGCGGTGATCTCCACGGTGCCGTCGGCGATCTCCGGGACCTCGAGCGCGAACAGGCGGCGGACCAGGTTCGGGTGCGAGCGGGAGAGGGTCACGGACGGGCCCTTGGGGCCGCGCGTCGCGGAGACGATCACGGCGCGGATGCGACGGCCGTGACGGTAGTCCTCGCCCGGCACCTGCTCGGGCGGCGGCAGGACGGCCTCGAGGCTGCCGAGGTCCACCTGCACCATGTGGCGGTGGCTGCCCTGCTGGATCACGCCGGAGACGAGCTCGCCCTCGCGGTCCTTGAACTCGCCGAGCACCTTGGCGTCGTCGGCGTCGCGCAGGCGCTGGAAGATGACCTGGCGCGCGGTGGACGCGGCGATCCGGCCGAACCCGTTGGGGGTGTCGTCGAACTCGCCGACGCGGGTTCCGTCGTCCTCGACCTCCGGCGCCCACACGGTGACGTGGCCCGTCGAGCGGTCCAGCTCCACGCGGGAGCCCTTGATGGCGCCGGGCGTGCGGTGGTAGGCGATGAGCAGGGCCTGCTCGATGGCCGGCACCAGCCGGTCCAGCGGGATGTCCCGCTCCGCGACCAGCATGCGCAGCGCGCTCATGTCGATGTCCAACTCAGGCCTCCGTCTGCTCTGCCGTCTGCTCCGCCCCGGACTGCTCCGCGGCGGTGGACCACTCTACCTGCACCTGCCCAGGCCCCAGGCGGGAGAAGTCCACGTGCTCGGCGGGCAGCACCTTCGCCGGCATACCCTTCTTGGCGCCCGGACGGACCACCTCCAGCTCGACGCCGGACATCTCCACGCCCAGCACCCGCGCGGTGACCGGCAGGGCGGCGTCGATCGAGACCTCCACCAGCCGGCCGACGTTGCGCAGCCAGTGGCGGGGCCCGGTCAGCGGCCGGTCCACCCCGGCGGTGGAGACCTCCAGCAGGTACTCACCCGCGCCGATCCCGGGGACCTCGTCGCCGCACGCGTCCAAGGCGTCGGAGACCAGCCCCGAGAGCTCGGCGACCTCGTCCAGGCTCAGGCCCTGGGTGCCCTCGAGACGGTCCAGGACGACCTCGACGGTGGGGGCGTCGGCGGCGCCGGCCACCCGGACGGACTCCACCACGACGCCGCGGTGGGACACGGCCCCCTCGACGAGTTCGGTCAGGGCGGCGGGGACGGTCTCCATGGGGCTCCTCGGACGGGTCGGACGACGCGGGCAGGGCCACTGTACGCGGCGCTCAGCCGAGGAGCGGGGCGAACACGTCCCAGGCCAGTCGCAGGATCAGCGCGCACACCACCACGAGGAACACCGCGCGGATGAACCCCGTGCCGCGCGAGATGGCCATCCGCGCGCCCACGTAGCCGCCGGTGAGGTTGGCGGCACCGAGCAGCAGTCCGAGGCCCAGCACGACGTGCCCGGCGGGCAGGAAGAAGGCCAGCGCGCCCACGTTGGTGGCGAGGTTCACGATCTTCGCCTTCGCGGACGCCTGCAGGAAGTCGTAGCCGAGCACCCCCACCAGGCCCAGGATCAGGAAGGTGCCGGTGCCCGGGCCGAGGACGCCGTCGTAGAAGCCGACGACGGCGCCCACCGCCAGCGCCCGCAGCGCGTGGGCCGTGCCGGCGTGCTTGAGGCCCTGCGTCAGCCCCCACTGCGGGCGCAGCGCCGTCACGAGGGCCACACCGACCAGGGCGACGAGGATCACGGGGCGGATCACCGCCGCCGGCAGGACCGTGGCCACCACGGCCCCGCCGAGGCTGCAGAGCAGGGCCACGGCCGCCATGGGCAGGGCCGTGCGCAGGTCGGGCCGGACCCTCCGCGCGTAGGTGGCCGCGGAGGCGGCCGTGCCGAACACCGAGCCCATCTTGTTCGTCGCCAGCGCCTGCACCGGGCTCAGGCCCGGGACCAGGAGCATGACCGGCAGCTGCAGGAGCCCTCCCCCGCCCACGACCGCGTCGATCCAGCCGGCGGAGAAGCCCGCCGCGAGGACGAGCAGCACGATGCCGACGCTCAGCTCGACCGGTCCGAAGAGATCCATGGGCGGCCGGGTCTCAGCCCTGCGGGCGGACCTCCGCGAGGACCTCGTCCACGGCGGAGTCCAGCGCGATCGCCCGGGAAGCGCCCGTGGCGCGGTCCTTGAGCTCCAGCTCCCCGTCGGCCAGGCCGCGGCCCACCACGACGGCGGTCGGCACGCCGACCAGCTCGGCGTCCTTGAACTTCACGCCGGGGCTGACCTTGGGGCGGTCGTCGACGATCACGGTGAGACCGCGCTCCTCGAGCCGCGCGGCGAGGTCGAGGGCGGCCTGCACACCGTCCTCGCCCTTGGTGGCGACGACGACGTGCACGTCCGCCGGGGCGACGGCGCGCGGCCAGACCAGGCCCTTCTCGTCGTGGTAGCGCTCGGCGATCGCGGCGACGGCGCGGGTGACGCCGATGCCGTAGGAGCCCATGGTCACGACGACCTGCCTGCCGTTCTCGTCCAGGACCTTCAGGTCCAGCGCCTCGGCGTACTTGCGGCCGAGCTGGAAGATGTGGCCCATCTCCATGCCGCGGCGCGTGTGCAGCGGGCCGGAGCCGTCCGGCGCCGGGTCGCCCTCGCGCACGACGGTGGCCTCCACGACGCCGTCCCAGGTGAAGTCACGGCCGGCGACGAGGCCGAAGGCGTGCTTCTGGTCCGCGTTGGCGCCGGTCATCCATACGGTGCCCGCGGCGATCCGCGGGTCCACCAGGAAGGGCAGCCCGGAGACCGAGTCCTCGGCTCCGAGAACCGGGGTGCCGTCCGGGCCCGCGCCGGGGCCGATGTAACCCTTGACCAGGGACGGGTGCCGCTTCAGGTCCTCGGCGGTGGCGGCCTCCAGGTCCGGCTCGCCGACCAGGCCCAGGGCCGGGCCCACGGACGCCTCGAGGCGCTTGAGGTCCACCTCGCGGTCGCCCGGCACGGCGACGACGAACTGCCGGCGCTCCCCGCCCTCGACGACGGCGGTGAGCACCACGCACTTGAGGGTGTCCGCGGCCTCCCACGGGCGGTCCTCGCGCGGGAGGAGCTCATTGGAGACGTCCACGAGCGCGGCGATGGTGGTGGACGCGGGGGTGTCCTTCACCTCGGCGGCGGGCAGGGCCGCCATGGCCGCCTCGTCCAGCGGGGCGGGGGCCACCGTGGTGACGGCCTCGACGTTGGCCCGGTAGCCGCCGTCGGACTCGACGAAGGTGTCCTCGCCCACCTCGGTGGGGTGCAGGAACTCCTCGGAGCGGGAGCCGCCCATCGCACCGGAGGTGGCCCGCACCGGCACGACCTCGAGGCCGAGGCGGTCGAAGATCCGCAGGTAGGCGGCCCGGTGGGCCTCGTACGCGGCGTCCAGGCCGGCGTCGTCCACCGTGAAGGAGTAGGAGTCCTTCATGATGAACTCGCGCCCGCGCAGCAGGCCGGCGCGCGGGCGGGCCTCGTCCCGGTACTTCGTCTGGATCTGGTACAGGTACGCGGGCAGGTCCTTGTACGAGGAGTACAGGTCCTTCACCAGGAGCGTGAACATCTCCTCGTGCGTGGGGGCCAGGAGGTAGTCGTTGCCCCTGCGGTCCTGCAGGCGGAACAGCCCGTCGCCGTACTCCTCCCAGCGCCCCGTGGCCTCGTAGGGCTCCCTCGGCAGCAGCGCCGGGAAGTGCACCTCCTGGGCGCCGATCGCGTCCATCTCCTCGCGCACGATCTGCTCCACCTTGGCCAGCACCTTCAGTCCCAGCGGCAGCCAGGTGTAGATGCCGGGGGCGGCACGGCGGATGTAGCCGGCGCGGACCATCAGCTTGTGGCTGGCCACCTCGGCGTCGGCCGGGTCGTCGCGCAGGGTCCGCAGGAACAGGGTGGACATGCGCAGGGCCATGCCGGGACTCCTCAGATGTGGGGCGGGAATGCTCCCGCCGATCCTAGCCCGCGCGCCGCCGTGCCCCCGCCGGGGGCCTCAGTACAGCACCGTGGCGAACGTCCCGACGCGCTCGAAGCCCACGCGCTCGTAGGTGCGCAGGGCCGGGGTGTTGAAGCCGTTGACGTACAGGCTCACCGCGGGGGCGCGGCGGGCCATCAGGGCGACGGCGGCGGCCATCGCCGGGGCTGCCTCGCCGCGGCCGCGCCGGGAGGGGTGCAGCCACACCCCCTGGACCTGCACGCACGAGGCGGAGAGCAGTCCGATGTCCGCCTTGAAGCGCACCCCCGAGGTGGGGTCGTCCACCACCGGCTCGCCCGGGGCCGTGAACACCCGGCCGTCGGCCACCAGGCGGCGCACGCGGTCCCGGTACTGGGCGGCGCCGGTGAGGAACGGGGAGAAGCCCAGCTCCTCCTCGAACATCGCCGCGCTCGCCGGCACCACCGACTCCCACTCCCCCGGCGCGGCCGCCCGCACCGCGGGGTCCGGGACCAGGTCCCCCGGAGTGCGCGCATGCACCATCAGCGGCTGTTCCTCCCGCACGGCGCGCGGCCGGTGGCCGGCGTCCCGCAGGGTGCGGCCGACGGCCAGCACCGTCACCGCCGGGCCGTACACGGACGCGAACCGGCGCCGCAGCGCGGCGACGGAGGCCGCGAGGGCGGGGACGTCGTCGTCGTGGCCGGCCAGCGGCACCACCGTGGATCCCACCCAGCAGGCCGAGCGCAGTGCGCCCGGCCGGTCCGGGTCCTCCACGCCGAGGAACAGGGTGCCGTCCGCGCGCCCGCCCCGGGGGCCGGCCAGGCGGCCGGCCTCCAGCAGGGACGCCGCGTGGACGTTCGCCACCGGGTCCGCGGCCGCGAGCGCCGTCAGCGCCGGGGTGTCCGCATCCGTGAGGACCCGCACCCGGCCGTCCGACGCGGCGGCGAGGTCCACGTCAGTGGACGGTGACCGACGGGGCACCGGCGGGCGCAGCCTCACCCTCGCCGTCCTCGTGGCCCATCTCCGCCGCGATGCGGCGGGCCTCCTCGATGAGGGTGTCCACGATCTGGTCCTCGGGCACGGTGCGGATGACCTCGCCCTTGACGAAGATCTGGCCCTTGCCGTTGCCGGAGGCGACGCCGAGGTCGGCCTCGCGGGCCTCGCCCGGGCCGTTGACGACGCAGCCCATGACGGCCACGCGCAGCGGCACGGTGACGTCCTTGAGGCCCTCGGTGACCTGCTCGGCCAGCGTGTACACGTCCACCTGGGCGCGGCCGCAGGAGGGGCAGGAGACGATCTCCAGCTTCCGCTCGCGGAGGTTGAGGGACTGCAGGATCTGCAGGCCGACCTTGACCTCCTCGACCGGCGGGGCGGAGAGGGACACACGGATGGTGTCGCCGATGCCCTTGCCGAGCAGGTAGCCGAAGGCGGTGGCGGACTTGATGGTGCCCTGGAAGGCGGGGCCGGCCTCGGTGACGCCGAGGTGCAGCGGCCAGTCGCCCTGCTCGGCGAGGAGCTCGTAGGCGCGGGCCATGATCACCGGGTCGTTGTGCTTCACGGAGATCTTGAAGTCCTTGAAGCCGTGCTCCTCGAAGAGGGACGCCTCCCACACCGCGGACTCGACGAGGGCCTCCGGGGTGGCCTTGCCGTGCTTCTGGAGGAGGCGGGGGTCCAGGGAGCCGGCGTTGACGCCGATGCGCAGCGAGGTGCCGTGCTCGGTGGCCGCCTGGGCGATCTCCTTGACCTTGTCGTCGAACTTCTTGATGTTGCCCGGGTTCACGCGCACCGCGCCGCAGCCGGCCTCGATCGCGGCGAACACGTACTTGGGCTGGAAGTGGATGTCCGCGATCACGGGGATGGTGGACTGCTGCGCGATGACCTTCAGCGCGTCCGCGTCCTTGTCCGTGGGGCAGGCGACGCGCACGATGTCGCAGCCGGCGGCGGTGAGCTCCGCGATCTGCTGCAGGGTCGCGCCGATGTCGTGGGTCTTCGTGGTGGTCATGGACTGCACGGAGACCGGGTGCTCCGAGCCCACGCCGACCCGGCCCACCTGGATCTGCCGGGTCCGCCGGCGCGGGGCCAGCACGGGCGGCGGGGCGGACGGCATTCCAAGGCTGACAGGCACGGTGGCTCCTCACGGATTCGCGGTGGGCGGCACGGGCCGCCCGGGGACGTCGCACCCATCCTAGGCCCGGGGCCCCGGGGCGGGCTCGGGCGGGGTGGGCACAGGACGGGGGCGGCGGGATCAGAACAGCTGGACGGGCTTGACGATGTCCGCCACGATCAGCAGCACGCCCATGGCGAGCATCGCGGCGCCGACGACGTAGGTCAGCGGCATCATCACGGCCAGGTCGAACGGGCCCGGGTCGGGGCGGCCGCGCAGGCGGGCCCAGCCACGGCGCAGCCCCTCCCAGAGCGCGCCGGCGACGTGGCCGCCGTCGAGGGGCAGCAGCGGGATGAGGTTGAACACCAGCAGGGCCACGTTGACGCCCGCCACCAGCGAGAGCAGCAGGGCCGCCTTGTCCGCCGGCGACGCCGTGTCCAGCGCGGCCGCCTCCCCCGCGATCCTCCCGACACCCACCACGGACATCGGGCCGTTCGGGTCGCGCGGGGCCGGGGTGACCACCGCGACGGCGGTGTCCCACAGCCGCTGCGGCAGCGCGAGGATCACGCCGACGACGCCCTGCGCCTGCCGGCCGACGAGCGGCACGGCCTCCCACGGGGCGAGCGTGACGGTCTCCTGCCGGGAGGCGAGTCCGATGAAGCCGACCGGCTCCGTCTTCACGCCGCCGTCCGCCCCGCGCTCGGGGACGCCGAGCGCGTCGGTCACGGGCCGCTCGGTGAGCAGCGGGGTGAGGGTGGACTCCATGCGGGTCCCGTCCCGCTCCCAGGCGATGGCCGTGGCCTGCCCGGCGCGGGCGCGGATGGCCGTGGAGAGCTCCGCCCACGAGCCGACGTCCCTGCCGTCGAAGGAGACCACCCGGTCCCCCGGGCGCAGACCGGCCTCGTAGGCCGGCGCCGCGGGGTCGCCCGGGCGGCAGTCCTGGGCGGCCCCGCCGTCCGCTGCCCGGGACTGCTGCTCCGACTGGGAGACGACGCACTGGAACACCTCGTCCGCCGTCGTCGACGGCCGGGCCACCCCGAGGGTGCTCACCAGCACCGCGGTGAGCGCCAGCGCGATCAGCAGGTTCACGAAGGGGCCGCCGAGCATGATGACCACGCGCTTCCACACGGGCAGCTGGATGAACTGGCGCCCCTCGTCGGCCGCGGTGATCTCCTCAGCGGCCTGCGCCCGCGCGTCGTCGGCCATGCGCCCGGCCCGGGCGCGGAAGCCCGTGGACCCCGTGCGGGCCACGGTGCCGCCCTTCGGCGGGGGCAGCATCCCGACCATCGCCACGTACCCGCCCAGCGGGAACGCCTTGATCCCGTACTCGGTCTCGCCGCGCCGCCAGGACGCCACGGTGGGGCCGAAGCCCACCATGTACTGCGTGACCCGCACGCCGAACAGCTTGGCCGGGACCAGGTGGCCGACCTCGTGCAGGGCGATGGACAGGGCCAGCCCCAGGGCGACGACGACCACGCCGCCCACGAACCACAGCGCCTCCACGGCGCTCACCAGCGCCCGCGCGCGGCGGCGCGGGCCCAGTCCTCGGCCGCGAGGACGGCCTCGACGGTCAGCTCGTCCGGATCCGCCCCGGCGGCGGCGAGCACCCCGTCCGGCCGGTACTCGCCCAGGACGGCGCGGACGGTCTCCACGATCTGGTCGAAGCGGATGCGCCCGCCGTGGAACGCGTCCACGGCCTCCTCGTTGGCCGCGTTGAACACGGCCATGTGGGTGTCGGACGACGCCGCGGCCTCCTTGGCGAGGGACACCGCCGGGAACGCCGCCTCGTCGAGCGGCTCGAAGGTCCACTGCGCGGCCTGCGTCCAGTCGCAGCCGGCGGCCGCCCCCGGGACGCGGTGCGGCCATCCGATGCCGAGGGCGATGGGCAGGCGCATGTCCGGCGGGGAGGCCTGGGCCAGGGTGGAGCCGTCCGTGAACTCGACCATGGAGTGCACCACCGACTGCGGGTGGACCACCACGTCGATCCGCTCCAGCGGGACGTCGAAGAGCAGGTGCGCCTCGATCACCTCGAGGGCCTTGTTCACCAGGGACGCGGAGTTGGTGGTCACCACCCGGCCCATGTCCCAGGTGGGGTGGGCGAGTGCCTGGGCCGGGGTGACCTCGGCGAGCTGCGCCGCCGAGAAGCCGCGGAACGGCCCTCCGGAGGCCGTGAGGACGAGCCGGCGCACCTCGCCCGCCGTGCCGCCGCGCAGCGCCTGCGCCAGCGCCGAGTGCTCCGAGTCCACGGGGACGAGCTGGCCGGGCGCGGCGGCGGCCTTGACCAGTGCCCCGCCCACGATCAGCGACTCCTTGTTGGCGAGCGCCAGCCGGTGGCCGGCGCGCAGTGCGGCAAGTGTGGGGGCCAGGCCGATGGACCCGGTGATCCCGTTGAGCACGGTGTCCGCGCCCTCCCAGGCCGCGATCCGCGCGGCCGCCTCGGGTCCGGTGAAGAGGGCGGGGCGCGGGTCGGGGCGGCGCAGGCGGGCGGCGGCGTCGGCCAGGGCCGCGCGCAGCTCTTCCTCGGAGGCCGCGGCGGAGCCGACCGCCTCGACCCCGTGGGCCACGGCCTGCTCCGCGAGCAGCGCGGTGTTCGCGCCCCCGGACAGGGCCACCGCGCGGAACCGCTCGGGGGCCTGGGCGATCACGTCCAGGCCCTGCGTGCCGATCGAGCCGGTGGACCCGACCAGCGCCACGGCCCGGCAGGCCCCGTCGGAGGCCCCCGGGCCGTGGTCGGCGGGGAACGTGTAGTCGGTGAGGGATCCGTGCGTCACCCGGCCATCATGCCAGCGGCGTCTGGACGGACGCCGAGGGCACGACGGCCGGGCCGCCGGCCGCCTCAGTGGGCCACGGGCTTCTCCGCGCCGACGCCGGTGAGGGAGCGGACCTCCATCTCGGCCTGCTTGTCCGGGTCCTCGACGTCCTTCGAGGTCACCGAGCCCAGCCAGCCCAGGACGAAGGCCAGCGGGATGGACACGATGCCCGGGTTCTTCAGCGGGAACACCGCGAAGTCCGCCGTGGGGATCATCGAGGTCTCCGCCCCGGACATCACCGGGGAGAGCACGATCAGGACGATCGAGGCGATCAGGCCGCCGTACATGGACCACACGGCGCCGCGCGTCGTGAAGCCCCTCCAGAACAGCGAGTAGAGGATGGTCGGCAGGTTCGCCGAGGCCGCCACCGCGAAGGCCAGGGCCACGAGGAACGCGACGTTCTGGCCCTGCGCGGCGATGCCGCCGACGATCGCGAGGACGCCGATGACGACCACGGTGATCTTGCCGATGCGGACCTCCTCCTCGGGCGTCAGGGGCTCCTTCGCGATCACGGAGCCCCAGACGTCGTGGGCGAACGACGCCGCCGCCGTCAGGGCCAGGCCGGCCACCACCGCGAGGATGGTCGCGAAGGCCACCGCGGAGATCAGTCCCAGCAGGATGGACCCGCCCAGCTCGAACGCGAGCAGCGGGGCGGCGGAGTTCACGCCGCCGGGCGCGGCGAGGATCTTCTCCGGGCCGATGAGCGCGCCGGCGCCGTAGCCCAGCACCAGGGTGAAGAGGTAGAACGCGCCGATGAGCACGATGGCCCAGACCACGGACGTGCGGGCCTCCTTGGCCGTCGGCACCGTGTAGAAGCGCATCAGCACGTGCGGCAGGCCGGCGGTGCCCAGCACCAGGGCCAGGCCCAGAGACAGGAAGTCCAGGCGGGTGGTGAAGTTCTTGCCGTACTGCAGGCCGGGCTCCAGGATCGCCTCGCCCTGGGGGTTGAGCTGGACGGCGGCGCCCATCATGGCGTTGAAGTCGAACCCGAAGAGGGCCAGGGACCAGAGGGTCATGACGCCCGCGCCGGTGATCAGCAGGATCGCCTTGATGATCTGCACGTAGGTGGTGCCCTTCATGCCGCCGACGAGCACGTAGACGATCATCAGCACGCCGACGATCACGATCACGAGGGCCTGACCGCCCTTGTCCGTGATGTTCAGCAGCAGGGCCACGAGGCCGCCGGCGCCGGCCATCTGCGCCAGCAGGTAGAAGAGGCAGACGGCCATGGTGCCGAAGGCGGCCGCGATGCGCACCGGCTTCTGGCGCAGGCGGAAGGAGAGCACGTCCGCCATCGTGAATTTGCCGGTGTTGCGCAGCAGCTCGGCCACGAGCAGCAGGGCCACCAGCCATGCCACCAGGAAGCCGATCGAGTAGAGGAAGCCGTCGTACCCGTAGAGGGCGATGGCGCCCACGATGCCCAGGAAGGACGCCGCGGAGAGGTAGTCGCCGGCGATGGCGGTGCCGTTCTGCGTGCCGGAGAACCCGCGGCCGCCGGCGTAGTAGTCCGCGGCCGAGGCGTTCTTCTTGGACGCGCGGATGACGATCACGAGGGTGACCGCCACGAAGGCGACGAAGATGCCGATGTTGACGACCGGGTCGCCGACGGCGGCGGCGAGGGGCAGTGCGAAGGTGCTCACAGGGCGACCTCCGGAGTCTCGGGGGCGGCGCCGGCGGCCTCGCGCTCCAGGCGCTCGCGCAGGGCGGCGGCGCGCGGGTCGAGGACGCGGTTGGAGAACCGCACGTAGGCGAACGTGATGGCGAACGTCGTGACGAACTGCAGGAGTCCGAGCACGAGGCCGAGGGTGATGTTGCCGCCCAGGCGAACGGCCATGACCTGGGGGAAGAACGCCCCCAGGATCACGAAGAGCAGGTACCAGACGAAGAACGCGACCGTCATGGGGAACGCGAAGGAGCGCTGGGTGCGGCGGAGTTCACGGAACTCCGGCGAGTCCTGCGCCGCGCGGAACTGCGCGGGCGTGGGGGCCGGCGGTGTGTGCGGGCCGGTGGACATGGGGGCCTCCCGAGGATGGTGGGACGTGCGCCGCGTGTGACGCGGATCACTGTGATGACCCTCACACTGTGAATGCAGGCGCACAGCCTCGTCAACCCGACTGCCCGGCATGACCCCCGCGTCACGAGGCCCCTCCCCCGATCCCCGGGGGTCCGCGGACGCGGGTCACTACAGTGGGCGCATGCCCCACGCCCCCGACACCGCCGCCCCCGGCCCCACGGGCACCCCGCGGGAGCGGGCCAAGGCCCGTCGTCGCGCGGAGCTGCTCGCCGCCGCGGCCCGGCTCTTCGCAGCCCACGGCTACGAGGCCACCCGCCTGGAGGACATCGGGGCCGCCGCGGGGATCAGCGGCCCGGGGATCTACCGACACTTCGCCGGCAAGGCAGCCGTCCTGGTGGAGATCCTCTCGAGCGCCAGCCTCTTCCTCCTCGACGGCGCCGAGGCCGTGGCCGCCCGCGGACTGTCCGGCGCCGAGGCCGTCCACGACCTGATCGCCTTCCACACCGACTTCGCCCTGGCCAACCGCGACGTCATCCGCGTGCAGGGGCGGGACATGTCCTCCCTGCCGCCGGCCGACCGCGCCGAGATCACCCGTGTGCAGCGCCGGTACATCGACCTGTGGGGCGCCCAGCTGCGCCGCCTCCACCCCGGCGAGGATCACGCCACCGCCCGGTTCCGCACCCAGGCACTGCTCGGCCTCATCAACTCGACGCCGTTCTCCGTGCGCCGCTCCCGGGCGGACCGCGGCGCACGTCGGGACGCGCTCATCGACATGGCCTGGGCGGCGGCCCGGACGCCCGGGGGGACGGCCCGCCCGGAGCCTCCGGTGGTACCGTGAGCGGCACCGCAGGCCCGCCCCCCGCGGGCCGCCAGCACAGAGAGGTGCAGCGTCGTGCCCCTGCGTGACGTCCGCCCGGACGACCTGGACGCGTTCTTCCTCCACCAGCAGGACGAGCGCGCCAACCTCATGTCCGCCTTCGCCCCCCGGAACCCCTCGGACCGCGGTGTGTTCGACTACCACTGGGCCCACCTGCTCGGCGACGACGCCACCGAGGTCCGGACCATCGAGCACGAGGGCCGCCCCGTGGGCGCCCTGGTGTGCACCCGGGTCGACGGCGTGGACGAGCTGTCCTTCTGGGTCGCCCGCGAGTTCTGGGGCCAGGGCCTGACGACGTCCGCCGTGGACGAGTTCCTCTCGACCCATCGGGAGCGTCCCGTGCGCGCCCACGTCCCCGAGGACAACCTCGGCTCCGTCAAGGTCCTCACCCGGCGCGGCTTCCGCGAGGTCGGCCGGGAGAAGGTGTTCTCCAACGCCCGCGCGGAGGTCGTCGAGGAGCTCGTCCTGGAGCTCCCCGGCGCCTGAGCCGGGGCCCGGCGCAGGCGTTGCGGGTCCTCCCGCTCAGACGAGCGCCAAGGTCATCCCGGGCCGTCGGAGCATCGCGCCCACGTCCGCGAGGAACCGCGAGCCCTGCTCGCCGTCCACCAGGCGGTGGTCGAAGGACAGCGACAGCGTCACGACCTGACGCAGCGCGATCTGCCCGCGGTGCTCCCACGGCTGGGTCCGCACCGCGCCGAGGCAGAGGATGGCGGCCTCGCCGGGGTGGATGATCGGCGTGCCGGAGTCGACCCCGAACACCCCGACGTTGGTGAGGGTGAAGGTGCCGCCCGTGAGCTCGGCCGGGGTCAGGGTCCCCGCCCGCGCGCGCTCCGTGAGCGCCGCGACCTCCACGGCCAGCCCCCGCAGGTCCAGCGCCTGGGCGTCCTTCACGTGGGGCACGAGCAGGCCGCGGGGCGTGGCCGCGGCCATGCCGAGGTTCACGAAGTGCCGGCGCTCGATGGTCCCGTCCTGCCCGTTCCAGCGGGCGTTGACCTCGGGGGTCCGCTCCATGGCGAGGACGCAGGCCCGCAGCGCCAGGGTCATGGGCGTGACCTTGACGTCCCGGAAGGCGCGGTCCCGCCGGAGCTCGTCCAGCAGCTCCATCGACTCCGTGACGTCCACGGTGAGGAACTCCGTGACGTGCGGGGCGGTGAAGGCGGAGGAGACCATGGCCTGCGCGGTCGCCTTGCGCACCCCGCGGACCTGCTCCACCACGACGCGCGGGCGGCCTCCCAGCGTGCGCACGCCCGGAGCCGCGTCGGCCTCGGCGGGTGCCTCGGACCCGGCCGAGTCCGAGGCCGCGCGGGCGGCCGCGTCGACGTCCGCGCGGGTGATCACGCCGTGGTCGCCGGAGCCGGTCACCGACTCCAGGTCCACGCCCAGCCGGCGGGCCAGGAGCCGCACCGGGGGCGTCGAGCGCGGGCGCTCAGCGGGAGCCGACTCTGCGGGCGCGGGGGCGGGCTCCGCGGACGTGCCCGTCTCCGGCGTGGACTCCCCCGCGGACGAGGCGGGCCGGCGGCGGCGGCGTGCGGGGGCGCCGCTCTCCGGCGCCGCCCCGTAGCCCACCAGGGTGGGCACGCGACCGTCCGCCGCGGGCCCGTCGGACGGGGCCGCGTCGTCGCCGGGCAGGTCGAAGGTGACCAGGGGCGACCCCACGTCCACCGTCTGCCCCTCCTGGGCGTGCAGCTCGGCGACGGTGCCGGCGTACGGGCTGGACACCTCGACCACAGCCTTGGCGGTCTCGACCTCGGCCAGCACCTGGTTCAGGACGACGTCGTCGCCCGCGCTCACACGCCAGGTCACCAGGTCGGACTCGGTCAGGCCCTCGCCGAGGTCGGGGAGGCGGAACACCGTGCGGGTCATGCGGGGACCTCCGAGGAGTCGGCGCGGGCGGAGAGGAAGTCCTCCGCGGTCTGGGGCGGGGCGAACGCGTCCACCGCGTCCTGGGGGTTCGGCCGGCCGAGGGCGCGATCGACGCCCTCGAGGATCCGGTCGAGGTCCGGCAGGTGCAGGTGCTCGAGCGTGGCCGGCGGGTAGGGGATGTCCAGGCCCGTGACCCGGACGGGCGGGGACTCCAGCCAGTGGAAGGCGCGCTCCGCCACCGTGGCCACGAGCTCGGCGCCGAGGCCGCCGGTGCGGGAGGCCTCGTGCGCCACCACCAGTCGCCCCGTGCGTCGCACGGACGCCTCGACGAGCCCCGTGTCGAGCGGGGAGAGGCTGCGCAGGTCGATCAGCTCCACGCTCACGCCCTCCTGCTCCGCGACCTCGGCGGCCTGCAGGGCGGTCTTCACCAGCGGCCCATAGGCCACGAGGGTGACGTCCGCGCCGGGACGCAGCACCCGCCCGACGGAGAGCGGTCCCGGTGCCGCGTCCAGGTCCACCAGGCCCTTGTCGTGGTACCGGCGCTTGGGCTCGAAGAACACGACGGGATCGTCCGAGGCGATCGCCGCGCGGATCATCTCGTAGCCCGCCTGCGGGGAGCTCGGGGAGACGACCCGCAGGCCCGGAGTGTGCAGGAAGTAGGCCTCCGGGGACTCGCAGTGGTGCTCCGGAGAGCCGATGCCGCCGCCGTAGGGGATCCGGATGGTCACCGGCACGGCCACCCGCCCCCGCGTGCGGGCGCGCAGCTTCGCCAGGTTCGCGACGATCTGGTCGAAGGCCGGGTAGAGGAACCCGTCGAACTGGATCTCCACCACCGGCCGGTAGCCCCGCAGTGCCAGGCCGATCGCGGTGCCGACGATCCCGGCCTCCGCCAGGGGCGTGTCCACGACCCGGTCGACCCCGAACTCCTCCTGGAGCCCGTCGGTGATCCGGAAGACGCCGCCCAGGCGCCCGATGTCCTCGCCCATGAGCAGGACCTTCGGATCGTCGGCCAGGGCCCGGTGCAGGCCGCGGTTGAGCGCGCGGCCGAACGTCATCTGCTCGCTCATGCCTGCTCCTCCCCCGCCTCGAGGCCGTCCAGGTGCAGCTGCAGGTCGCGCTGCTGGCGCGCCAGCTCCTGGTGGGGCTCGGCATACACGTGCGCGAAGAGGGCCTCCGGACCCTCCTCGGGGAGCGCGTCCAGGTCTGCCCGCATCCGCGCGGCGAGGTCGTCCGCGGCCGCCTCCGAGGCGGCGACGACGGCGTCCGCGTCCGCCCCGACGTCCCGCAGGTGGGCCGTGAGCCGCTCCAGCGGGTCGCGTCGCGCCCACGCCTCCAGCTCCGCCGGATCCTGGTAGCGCGTGGGGTCGTCGGCGGTGGTGTGGGCGCCCATCCGGTAGGTGACCGCCTCGACGAACATGGGACCGGCCCCGGCGGCGGCCCGGTCGACGCCGCGCCGGACCGCCGCGAGGACGGCCAGGACGTCGTTGCCGTCCACCCGCAGGGCGGGGATGCCGTAGCCCCAGGCTCGGTCCGCGATGCTCCGCCGGGCCTGCAGCCCCACCGGCTCGGAGATGGCCCAGTGGTTGTTCTGGCAGAAGAACACCACCGGTGCCTGATAGGAGGCCGCGAACACCATGGCCTCGTGGACGTCGCCCTCGCTCGTGGCGCCGTCGCCGAAGCACACCAGGGTGGAGACGTCCGCCGCGTCGCGCTGGACGCCCATCGCGTAGCCGACCGCGTGCAGCGTCTGCGCGCCGATGACCAGCTGCTGGGTGGCGACCCCCGTGGCCGCCGGGTCCCAGCCGGAGAAGGAGGACCCGCTCCACACGCGCAGCAGCTCCCCGGCCTCCACGCCGCGCAGCAGGCACAGGCCGTTCTCGCGGTAGGAGGGGAACACGTGGTCGGCCGGCCGGAGCGCGGCGGCGGCCCCCACCTGGGAGGCCTCCTGGCCCCGCAGCGGCGGCCACAGCGCGAGCCGCCCCTGGCGCTGCAGGTGGGTGGCCTCGGTGTCCAGCCGGCGCACCAGCGTCAGCTCCCGGTGCAGCCGCGCCAGCATCTCCTCGTCGACGTCGGTCAGCCAGGGGTCGAGCTCCGGGGAGGGCGAGCGGCGGCCGTCCGGGGTGAGGACCTGCAGCTGCTCGGCGGGACGGTCGGAACGCGGTGGGGCGTCCGGCTCCGGGAGGTGCACGTCGGTCATGGAAGTCCTCTGCTCGGGCCCCGGGGTGCGGGGCGGCGGAACGCTCCGGCGGGGTGTTGCCGGTCACGTGCGTTTGATTCTAGTCACATGCCCGGACCCGGGCACCCGTGCCGAGGAGCCCATGGACGACGACGGCCCCGCACCCTGAGGGTGCGGGGCCGCGTCGGAGCGGGGCGGCTCAGCCGCGGCGCAGCAGCACGTCCACGGCGGCGTCGAGGTAGGCGTCCACCTGGGCCTCGTCGTAGCCGTCGCCGCCCTGCGCGGAGGCGAACCCGGCGCGGCGGACGTCGTCGGCGGTGAGCTCGTCCGAGCCGTCCGTCAGGGTGGCGCGCAGGCGGTCCACCAGTGCGTCGACGTCGTCCACGTCGTAGGACTGCGCGTCGTCCGCAGAGGGCCGGCGGAAGCGTTCGGCCGGCGCGCGGTCGGCACGGCCCAGCAGCTCCTGCGAGCGCTCGGCCAGCTCCCTGTCCCACGCGCCGTCGCCGACGGCGTCCTCACGCTCGCGGCCCATGAGGACCTCCTCGAGGCGGTCCAGCTCGTCGTCCACCTGGTCCGCGGCGTAGCCGCCGTTGACGGTGGCGAAGCGCGCCTGACGGACGTCCTCGGCGGTGAGGTCGCCCTCGCCGGCCTCGGCGCGGCGGGCGCGCTCCAGGAACGCGTCCACATGGGCGGGCTCGTAGCCGATCTCGTCCGGCCCGACGTGCTCGAAATCGGCGCGGGCCTCGGGGCTGGTGGGGGTCATGGCGTCTCCTGCACGGTTCGTGCCCCGGGGG
>NZ_JAKRNH010000045.1:0-17996 GCF_022346985.1 Micrococcus sp. ACRRV | reverse complement strand
CCCGTCTCCCGAACGGCCCCCTCCCGGCGCGACACCGAGTCCGCCCTGCTGCGCGGCCCCGCCCGCCGCATGTCGGCGGTGCCCACCGGGGAGGACCTGGTCCGGCGCGCAGAGCAGGAGGACGACCGGGAGGAGCTGCGCCGACTGCGCTCGCTCGCCGCCGTGGTCGCGGTGGCGTGCGTGGAGACCGAGGCCGGACGTCGCCCCGTGCGAGACCTCGCCGGCTGGCTGGCGCCCGAGACCTACGAGAAGATGTGCCGCCGCGTCGACCTGCTCGAGCGGACGGGCACACGCCCGCCGTCCGGCACGGCCCCGCGGCCGGTGGGGGCCCGGGTCTGCGCGGTGCGCCCCGGGGCGGTGGAGGCCAGCGCCACCGTGCTCGTGGCCGGGCGGGCCCGAGCGGTCGCCCTGCGCATCGAGCGCCGCCTGAGCCGCTGGAAGGTGACGCACCTCGAGATCGGCTGACCGGGCCGGTGGACCGCGGAGCCGGCGGAGGCCGGGGCCGGCGTCATGACGACGTCGGCCCCGGCCTCCTCCGCTGTCCGCCGGGGGTCCCCCGGCGCCGGGCTCAGTCCTCGCCGCGGCGGCGCCTGCGGGCCTCCGCCCGGCGGGACGCCCGGTTGGCGCCCGCGGGGGTCTGAGCGCCGTCGGCCGCGAGGTCCTTCTCCTCGACGCCCTCGCCGTCCTCGGAGGGGCCGGACAGGTGCAGGCGCGCGGGCTGGCGCGGGGTCTCCACACCCTCGACGGAGACCTGGGGGACCATCGTCATCGCGCGCGCGTCCTTGACGCCGGGCAGCTGCGTCGGGGCCGGAGCGGCGGCGATCTGCGCGTGGAACAGGGTGCGGACCGAGTCCTCCTTGATGGCCGCGAGCATCGCCTGGAACATCGTGAAGCCCTCGCGCTGGTACTCGACCAGCGGCTCGCGCTGGGCCATGGCCCGCAGACCGATGCCCTCCTTGAGGTAGTCCATCTCGTAGAGGTGCTCCTGCCAGTGGCGGCCGATCATGGCCAGCACCACGCGGCGCTCCGCCTCGCGCAGAGCCTCGGAGCCCACCTGGGCCTCGCGGTCGTCGTAGGCGAGCAGGGCGTCGGAGACCAGCTCGCGCTTCAGGTCCGCCGCCTTCAGGCGCCCTCGGCCGCCGACCTGCTCCAGGACGTCCTCCGGGGTGATGCCCACCGGGTAGACCTCGCGCAGGGTCTCCCAGAGCTTCTCGAGGTCCCAGTCGACCGGCGCGCCCTCCTCGGTGGCCGCGTCGACGACGGCGCCCACGGCGTCCTCCACGAACCCGCGGACACGCTCGCCGAGGCTGTCGCCCTCGAGGATCGCCCGGCGGTCCGCGTAGATGGCCTCGCGCTGGCGGTTCATCACGTCGTCGTACTTCAGGACGTTCTTGCGCTGCTCCGCGTTGCGCCCCTCGACCTGGGACTGCGCGTTCTGGATGGCGGAGGAGACCATCTTGAACTCCAGGGCCATGTCGTCCGGGATGGAGGCGGAGTTCATGATCCGCTGGGCCGCGCCCGGGTTGAAGTTCCGCATCAGGTCGTCGGTCAGGGAGAGGTAGAACCGGGACTCGCCGGGGTCGCCCTGGCGGCCGGAGCGTCCGCGCAGCTGGTTGTCGATGCGGCGCGAGTCGTGGCGCTCGGTGCCCAGCACGTAGAGGCCGCCGGCCTCGCGCACCTTCTCCCGGGCGTCCTGGACGGCGGCCTCGGCCTGCTCGAGCACCTCGGGCCAGCGGGCCTCGTAGGCCTCGGGGTCCTCCGCGGCGTCGAGGCCCAGCTCCTGCATGCGCGCCACGGCGGTGAACTCGGCGTTCCCGCCGAGCATGATGTCCGTGCCGCGGCCGGCCATGTTGGTGGCCACGGTCACCGCACCGGGGCGGCCCGCCTGCGCGACGATGGCCGCCTCGCGGGCGTGGTTCTTGGCGTTGAGTACCTCGTGGCGCACGCCCGCCTTGGTCAGCAGCGTGGAGAGGTACTCGGACTTCTCCACGGAGGTGGTGCCCACCAGCACGGGCTGGCCCGTGGCATGGCGCTCGGCGATGTCCTTCACCACGGCGTCGAACTTGACCTTCTCGTTCTTGTAGACGAGGTCGTTGCGGTCGACGCGCTGTTTCTCCCTGTTCGGGGGGATCACCACGACGCCGAGGCCGTAGGTGGACGTGAACTCCGCGGCCTCGGTCTCGGCGGTGCCGGTCATGCCGGAGAGCTTCTCGTAGCCGCGGAAGTAGTTCTGCAGGGTCACGGTGGCCAGCGTCTGGTTCTCCGGCTTGACCTCGACGCCCTCCTTGGCCTCGATCGCCTGGTGCAGGCCCTCGTTGTAGCGGCGCCCGGCGAGCACGCGGCCGGTGTGCTCGTCGACGATCTGGACCTCGCCGTCGAGGACCACGTAGTCCTTGTCCCGCTTGAACAGTTCCTTGGCCTTCACGGCGTTGTTGAGGAACTGCACGAGCGTGGTGTTCTGGGACTCGTAGAGGTTGGCGATGCCGAGGTGGTCCTCGACCTTCTCGATGCCCGGCTCCAGGACGCCGACGGTGCGCTTCTTCTCGTCGACCTCGTAGTCCGTGCCCCGCTCGAGGGAGCGCACGAGGCGGGCGAACTCGCCGTACCAGCGGCTGATGTCGCCCTGCGCGGGCCCGGAGATGATCAGCGGCGTGCGGGCCTCGTCGATCAGGATGGAGTCCACCTCGTCGACGATCGCGAAGTGGTGTCCGCGCTGGACGAGCTCCTCCTTCGACCAGGCCATGTTGTCCCGGAGGAAGTCGAAGCCGAACTCGTTGTTCGTGCCGTAGGTGATGTCCGCGGCGTACTGCGCGCGGCGGGTGGCCGGGTCCTGGCCGGACACGATCACGCCCGTCTCCATGCCCAGGAACCGGTAGACGCGGCCCATCAGGTCGGCCTGGTAGGAGGCGAGGAAGTCGTTCACGGTGACCACGTGCACGCCCTTGCCGGTCAGGGCGTTGAGGTAGGCGGGGGCGGTGGCGACGAGGGTCTTGCCCTCGCCGGTCTTCATCTCCGCGATGTTGCCCTGGTGCAGCGCGAGGCCGCCGAGCAGCTGCACGTCGTAGTGGCGCTGGCCGAGGGTGCGGCCGGCGGCCTCGCGGACCGCGGCGAACGCCTCGGGCAGGAGCAGGTCCAGGGTCTCCCCGTCCGCCAGGCGCTTCTTGAACGAGTCCGTCTCCGCGCGCAGCTCGGCGTCGGAGAGGGCGCGGAAGTCGTCCTCGAGGAGGTTCACGGCGTCCACGGTCCCGCGCATGCGCTTGAGCACGCGGTTGTCCGAGATCTTCAGGACGCGGTCGATGATCGAAGGCACTGGTTCTCTGCTCCCTTGGCGGTGTGGCCCGGTCGTCGGCGCTCGACGGCGGCCCCGGCGGACCCGTACGCGGTCGTCCCGACAGTCTACGGTCCGGGCGGCACGCGGCCGCCGTCGCGCTCCAGCAGCGCCCGCCGCACGCGCGGCGTCAGGTCTCCGGGGGCGCCCTCGGGCACCACGACGCGCGGCAGTCCGCGCCAGCGCGCGGCGCGCAGCGCCTCCTCGGCGAGGGCGTCGGCCACCTCGTCCGGGGTCGGGGCCGGCCCGGCCGGGCCCGGGTGCGCCGCGGGGTCCTCGGACCAGGCGCCGCGCAGCTCGAGCCGGGGATCCGGCCCGCGGCGGACGGCCCCGAGGTCCGCCTGCGCGGTGAGGCGCTCCCCCTGCAGGAGGAGCAGCGGGTAGTAGCCGCGCACGCGACGGTCCACCGGGGTGTAGATCCCCAGCCGGTAGCGCACACCGAAGAGCCGCTCCACGCGTGGGCGGTGGAAGACGGCCGGGTCGAAGGGGTTCAGCAGCGTGCACGCCCCCGCGCGGCGCGGGGTGCGCGCCGTCGGGTCCGCCCAGGCGGGCACGGGGCGGGTCCCGCCGAGGTCCAGGCGGACCTCGAGCGCCTCGCCGCGGTCGGCGAGGACCTCCAGCGCCCGCCGGGTCAGCGTCACGGGGGCGCGGTGGTGGTCGGCGATCTCGTCGGCGACTCCCACCCCCTGGGCGCGCAGGGCGATCCGGGTGAGCTGGAGGGCGGCGGCGAGCCGGGCGTCGCCGCCGGCGGCGGGCTCCGGCGGCACCGGGGCCCGCCCGCTCTCCCCCTGAGGCCAGAGCAGCTCGGGAAGGGCATAGCGGCGCTCGAAGGAGGCGGTGCGGCCGGCGGAGGCCAGGGAGCCCTCGGCGAAGAGATGCTCGAGGACCCGCTTGTCCTCGGACCAGTTCCACCCCCAGGAGGTCCCGGGCCCGCAGGGCGAGGCGCGCCGGTCGCGCACCTCGCGCGCCGTCAGCGGCCCGTGCGCCGCCAGCAGGGCCCGGATGTCCGCCGCCGCGGCGGTGCGGCGGTCCTCGGGCAGCGCCGTGGCGAGCGGCCAGCGCCGGCCCTGCAGGAGGGTGAGCGCCGCGCGGGACGTCGCGGGCACGATCGAGGCCTCGTGCGCCCAGGCCTCCGTGAAGCGCCGGCCGCGGCCCTCGGTGAGGGCGGCGACGTGGGCCGGGTCCACGTCCTCCAGGCGGGAGTGGAACGGCATCAGGTGGGCGCGGGCGAGCACGTCCACCGAGTCCACCTGCACCACGCCGAGGCGCGCGGCGACGCCGGCCACCCGCCGCGCGCTCGCGGCCGGCCGCGGTCCGGCGAGGCCCTGCGCGCCCAGGACGACGCAGCGGGCACGGGATGCCGACCACACGGGGACGGCACCGCCCGGGGCGGACCCGGGCGGTGCCGTGGCGGCGCGCCGACTGCTCACTCGGCGTCGGCCTCCCGGCTCGCCTGGTAGACGCGCTCGCCCTCGACGGGGGCGACGTGGTGCGCCGGGAGGGACTCGTCCAGGCTGATGACGCCGTAGGACCAGCCGCGGCGGCGGTACACCACGGAGGGCACGCCGGTGGTCTCGTCCTGGAACAGGTAGAAGTCGTGGCCGACGAGCTCCATGGCGTCCACGGCCCGGTCCACGGACATCGGCGTGGCCGGGAACCGCTTGGCCCGGATGCTCACCGGCGTGCCGCTCTCCGGCGCCTCGTCGGCGGGGGCGTCCGCCTGGCCCACGGCGGGCAGCGGCGGCACGAACGGGATCTCGCCCGCACCGCGGGAGGCCGCGCTCCCCTTGCCGTGGCGGCGGTCCTTGCGGCGGTCCCGCATGCGGCGCAGGCGCTCGGCGATCCGGGACAGCGCGGCATCGAACGCGGCGGCCTTGTCGTCGGCATCGCCCTCGGCGCGCACGACCTCGCGGGCACCCCGGAGGGTCAGCTCGACGCGCATGCCCTCGTCGGAGTGGCGGTGGTGCGAGGAGCGGCTGACCTTGACCTCGAGGGTCTCGGCGCCCTCGGCGAGCGGCTCGATCTTCTCGAGGCGCTCCTCCACGTGCTCACGGAAGCGGTCCGAGAGGGTGATGCCGCGGGCGATGTAGCTGACGTCGAGGGTCATGATGTCCTCCTGATCCGGCTCACTCAGGTCCCGGAACGGAGGGGAGGTCGCCTCCTCGCCGGACGGTCCGCGGCACGGTCCGCATCGGTCAGAGGGCGGGGCCTCCTTCCTGCCGTCGGCGGGACGGGAACACGGGGAGCGTGTTCCGTGGCCAGAACACTACTCCCCCGGTTCGGCTCCGGCCAGGGTCGATCCCGCACCGCCGACCCCGGCCCCGCCGTCCCCGGTCGGCGGGGCCACCGCGGCGACGACGACGCCGCCCACCGGACGGCCGCCGGCCCGCCGGACGGCCCGGTGCAGGGTGGCCAGGGTGGCGCCGGTGGTGAGCACGTCGTCCACGAGCAGGACCGGGGCGCCCGGGCGCAGGGCCCCCTCCCGGACCCGCCAGCCCCGCCGCCGGGAGCGGCGCTCCCGGGAGCCCGCACCGCCGTGGGAGGGCCCGCCGCCGGGTGGCCACGCCGACCACGCCGGGGCCGCCCGGACGACGTCGTCCCGCACCCAGGGGGCGGGCAGGGAGCGGACCAGCTCGGCCAGCGGGTCGTAGCCGCGCCGCCGGAACCCCGAGGCCGATCCGGGGACGGGCACGAGCAGGGCGTGCGCGGCCCCCTGCAGGCCGGGGTCCAGTCGGGCCGCCGCGACCGTGCGGGCGAGCGCGTCCCCCAGGATGGGGCGCAGGCCGAAGCCGTGGTGGTCCTTGAAGGCGAGCAGCGCGGCCGCGAGGCCGTCGCGGTAGTCCCCGGCCGCCCAGACCGGAAGCGGCGCGCCGTCGGGGCCCAGGGGCAGGGCGAGCGCGGGCTCCTCGGCGCGGTGCGGGGCGGACAGCTCCCGCCGGAGCAGGCACCGGCAGTCCGGGCACAGACGGTGCCCGGGTGTGCCGCACACGGCGCAGTCGGCGGGCAGGACGAGGTCCACGACGGACTCCAGGAGCGGGTGCATGCGGGCAGTCCAGCACGCTCGACGCCGCCCACGGCCCCGGACCGCGCCGCAGTGCGGGGCGGTCGGCTGTGCAGGAGCGGTCGCCCGTCGTCGCGGCGGGCCGTCAGTCCGGGAAGGCGAGGTCGTGCACCGGCGTGGCGACGTCCTGCGCCCGCCAGGAGGAGCCGACCAGGAGGAACACGTCCTCGGCCGTCTCGGCGTACAGCGTCCCCTCCTCGCGTGCGCTGATCCCGGTCAGCCCCGCCAGCGGGTTCAGCTGGCGGGAGGTGCCGTCGAGGGACACCACCTCCGGGCGGACGCGCGTCTCCGCGTCGGGCGCGAGCGGCGTGGACACCAGGGACCCGTCCCCCATCCACTCGACGTCGTCCGGCGGATCGAGCGTCGGGATGTACACGGGGGGCGTCAGGGCGGTGGGCACGCCGTCCCCGCCCCGCACGACGCCGGCCACGCGGAGGGTCCGCTGCTGGCCGTCGTCCACGATGAGGGCGGCCCGGGCGCCCGCCGGGCCGATGTGCAGGGCCACGATCGACTCCCCTTCCGCGAGCCAGGGCGTGGTGACGACCCGCGCCGGCTCAGAGCCGTCCGCCCGCACGACCGAGATCCGGGACGAGCGGGCACGGTCGACGGTCCAGGCCCACCCGGACGAGTCCAGGCTGGGTGCGGTGAGCCGGCCGCCGTCCAGCAGGCGGTGCTCCCCGCCGTCGGTGCCGACGCCGTGCAGGACCGTGCGGGTGCGGTCCAGGAACACGAAGCGGCGCCGCTCCCGGTCCATGGCCGGGTCCTCCGGCCCCAGGTCCGCGACGGACGGCAGGCCTCCCACCGGCACGGCGTCCAGGCCCTGGAAGAACACCAGCTCACCGGCGTCGGACACGCCGACCTGGACCGTGCCGGGGTCCTCGCCGATGCGGGCCGACGGGACCGACCCGGACGAGGTCAGGGAGCGGCCCTCCACGGTGACCTCCACGCGCTCCACCCCGGACACGCCCGTGAGCGTGCGCTCCAGCTGCTCGCGCATGCGGCTGAGGCGGGCCGGGTCGGCGCCGTCGACGGTGGCCCCGGTCAGGTCGACGGCGGCCGTGCCGTCCTCCGCGACCGGGACGGAGGGGCCGGTGAGGTCCGCTCCAGTGCGCAGGGGGAAGGCGGTGGCCACGGCCCCCGTCAGGTAGGGCGCGGGGCCGCGCAGCAGGGCGCGGGTCAGGGCGGTCACCGCCGTGCCGCGGTTCACGAACCAGCGCACGTCCGGGACGACGAACGCCTGCGACTGGTCGAAGAAGTAGAGGGGATGCGGAGCGTAGAGCTGGGCGAACTGGCTGCGGGAGAGCAGGACCCCATCCTGGACGCCCGTGATGCGCAGGACCCCGTCCACCTCCTCCACGGTCACCTCGCGGGCCTGCGTGGTGTTCGGCGGGGCCATCGTGCGCTGGCCGAACTCGTCGACCTCCGACTCCACCTCGAGCTGCACCTCGTAGGTGCCCTCCCCCAGTCCGCGGGTGACGGTCGGCTCGCCGGAGTACACGACGACACCACGGTCCGGCTCCCACCCGTCCGACGCCTCCGCCGAGAGGTACTGCCGGGCGATCGCGTAGCCGTCCTCGGGGGCGATCCCCGCCTGCGCGAAGCCGCGGACGAGCTGCTCCGCGGTCGCGTCCTCGGCGGGCCCCGGGGGGCGGAACTGCGGGGCGTCCGCGGCGCGCGACCCCACGTCCAGCGGGGCGCCGCTGCGCACGGGCGAGGACTGCGGGATCTGGGCGCAGCCCGCGAGCGCGAGGGCGCCCGCCAGGGCCGCGGCGCAGAGCCGGCGGCGGGGTCGTGCGGGGCCGGACGGGCGCATCAGAGCTCCTGTTCCCTGCCGCGCTCGGGCAGCGCGGCGGCGTCGTGCACGCCGGTCCCCTCCGGACCGGTCACCGGGGTGTGCAGGTCCGCGGCCAGCCGCCGGCCGCCCCGGTCGTAGGACGGCGGCATGGGCAGGACCGCACGGCGCACCGGCGACTCGGCGCCGTTGCGGCGGGGCAGGGTCACCATGAACACGGAGCCCACCCCGAGCTCGCCCCACGCCTCCAGACGGCCCCCGTGCAGGCGGGTGTCCTCGGTGGCGATGGCCAGGCCGAGGCCGGAGCCGCCGGTGGTGCGCTTGCGGGACGGATCGGCGCGCCAGAACCGGTCGAAGACCCGCTGGACCTGCTCCGGGCTCATGCCGATGCCCTCGTCCACGACGGCCACGGACACGGCCCCCTCGTCAGCGGCGACGAGCACGTCCACGGGTGAGCCCTCGGCGTGCTCGATCGCGTTGTTCACGAGGTTGCGCAGGATCCGCTCGATGCGGCGCGGGTCCACCTGGGCCACGCAGTCCAGGCCCTCCTCGAGGGGGAGCGGCACCAGGTACACGGGGACCTTCGCCTGATCGGCCAGCGGTGCGGCGGTCAGCACGACGTCGCGGGCCAGGGCCAGCAGGTCCGTGTCCTCGAGCGCCAGCTGGGCGGCGCCGGCGTCGAACCGGGTGATCTCCAGCAGGTCCGCGAGCATGGCCTGGAAGCGGTCCACCTGGTGGTAGAGCAGCTCCGTGGAGCGGCGGTTCACGGGGTCGAAGTCCTCCCGGGAGCCGTAGAGGACGTCCGCCGCCATCCGCACCGTGGTCAGCGGGGTCCGCAGCTCGTGGGAGACGTCGGAGACGAAGCGCTGCTGCATGCGGGAGAGCTGCGCGAGCTGGGTGATCTGCGCCTGGATGCTGTCTGCCATCCGGTTGAAGGAGGTGCCCAGACGCGCCATCTCGTCGTCCCCGCGCACCGGCATGCGCACCGCGAGGTTGCCGCCGGAGATCGACTCGGCGGCCGTCGCGGCCTGCTGGACCGGCCGGACCACGCTGTGCGCGGCCCACCAGGAGACCAGGACGGTGACCAGCAGGAAGCCGCTGCCGAACATCAGGAGCACGCCCAGGACCGAGTCCAGCGACTCCTGCACGTCCGAGAGGTCGTAGACCAGGTACAGCGCGTAGGTCGCGCCCGGCGGGAGGACCACCTGCGTGCCGTACGCCAGCCCGGGGCGCGTGTTGCCGTCCGCCGCGGGGAGGGCGATCGACGCGTCGTAGACCCCCGGCCCGGAGGCCACGGCGTCGCGCAGGTCCTGGGGGATCACGTCGGCGTCCAGCCCCTGGGAGGAGACGGTGCCGACGGACGCCGCCGTGCCGCCGGGCAGCGGCTCCAGGCGGAAGCGCCGCCGGATCGTGGTGCCGCCGTCCAGCTCCAGCGCCCGCATGGTCTGGCTGACGAGGGCGTCCGTGGCCTGCTGGTCCGTCGCGGCCGCGTTGGCGAAGGTGCTCTGCACGCGGGCCAGGCCGCGGCGGGCCTCGGCCTCCACCTGCTGGTGCCGGGCGTCGAAGAGGGCCTGGGCCACCTGCTGGGTGATCAGCCCCGAGATCATGAGGCTCGCGAGGAGCGTGAGCAGGCCCGCCAGGACGGCGGTGCGCAGCTGGAGGGAGCCGTTCCAGCGCCGACGCAGGCGGCGCCGGAGGCCGGCCCGCGGCGGGGCGGCGGACGTGGAGGGACCCGCCGACGCGGGCGCGGACGTGGCCCCGGTCTCGTCCGGGTCGCCGGTCTCGGCCGGCTGCGGGGGCTCGGCCGGGGCGGTCACCGGCTCAGACCTGGCCGGCCTTGTAGCCGACGCCGCGCACCGTGAGCACCACGGTCGGGTTCTCCGGGTCTGGCTCGACCTTGGCGCGCAGGCGCTGGACGTGGACGTTCACCAGGCGGGTGTCCGCCTGGTGGCGGTACCCCCAGACCTCCTCGAGGAGCATCTCCCGGGTGAACACCTGGCGCGGCTTGCGGGCCAGGGCCACGAGCAGGTCGAACTCCAGCGGCGTGAGGGAGATCGGCGCGCCGCCGCGCGAGACCTGATGGCCGGCGACGTCGATGCGCACGTCCCCGATGGCCAGGGCCTCGGCCGGGCGCTGCTCGCCCTCGCGGAGCCGGGCGCGCACGCGGGCCACGAGCTCCGCGGGCTTGAAGGGCTTGGGCACGTAGTCGTCCGCCCCGGACTCCAGGCCGCGGACGACGTCGGCGGTGTCCGACTTGGCGGTGAGCATGATGATCGGCACGTCCGACTCGGCGCGGATCTGCTTGCAGACCTCGATGCCGTCGATCCCGGGGAGCATGAGGTCCAGCAGGACGAGGTCCGGGCGGGCGGACCGGAAGGCGGGCAGGGCAGAGGTGCCGTCCACGGCGAACGACGGCTCGAAGTCGTCGTTGCGCAGGACGATGCCGATCATCTCGGCGAGCGCCTCGTCGTCGTCGACCACCAGGATCCTGGCCTTGCTCATGCCCGCGTCCTCCTCCCGCTGCCGGGCGCACCGCCCCCACGGCGGCGCCGGGCGCGACCTCGCCGTGCCCACCCTCGGATCGTAGCGCCTGCCCCGGACGTCGGAGTGCCGGAGCCAGCAGAACGACGCGCGTCGTCACGGATTCGTGACCGTTCCGGGCGCCGGAGCGGGCCGCGCCCCCGCGGGACGGCGCTCAGCCGAGGAGCTCCCCGACCCGCGCGGCGAGCTCCTCGGCGTCCGCACGGAGGCGCCCTAGCACGGCGGCATCGTGCGGTCCCGGGACCGTCAGCCCGACGCCGGCGAGGTGCCCGGGGTCCGCACCGAGGCGCTCCCAGGTCCGGGCGACGTCCGCGGGCCGGACCCCCGTCGCCGTGGACAGCGTGAGGCCGCGCCCGGCGTCGGTCCACCCGGCGGCCGTCTCCCAGCCCGCCCGCGTCCCGCCCGTGCCGTCGGGCCCGGGGTCCAGGGCGCCGACGGGCACCACGAGGTCCACGCGGGTCGGGGCGGGCGCGTCGTCGTCCGCGGACGGTGCCGCCGCGGGCAGGGACTCCCCCGCCAGCGCGGCCAGGGCGGACACGTCCGGCAACGGCACGTCCACGCCCGCCGAACGGCGCCCTGGGGCGAGCCACACCCGGCCGACGCCGGGCAGGTCCGCGAGCGCCGCCAGCGCGTCGCGCCACAGCGCGCGGACCTCGTCCCGGGGCACGGACCGCACGGTGCGGTAGCCGCTGGCCGTGGGGAGGGCGCCGGCCAGGACGGCGGCGGCCCACGGTTCGTCCAGCACGACGCCCAGGGTCCGGGCCCCGGTCGCCGCGGCGAGGCGGGGCACCGCGTCGCGCAGGCCCTCCACGTAGGACGCCGCGACGTCGCGCCGGGCACCATGGTCCACGAGCACCCGCTCGCCCCCCGGCAGCCACAGGCTCCCCAGCAGGGACAGCGGGCCGCGCAGGCGCACGCCCAGGCGCTCCACGACGGCGCCCTCGGCCCCGGCGGTGTCCGCCCAGCGGTGGGCGTCCTCGCGCCAGAAGGATGCGGCCCGGCGGCGGTCCATGCCCGAGCCGACGACGCCGGGCGGGCTCACCCGCCAGCCGTGGGGCTGCAGGTCCACGGCCAGCTCGTGCAGGAGGGCGGCGCTGCGGCCGGTCGCGTCGGCGCCGGGGCCGCGATCGGGCAGCTCCGGCAGGACCGGCCAGTGCTCGGCGCCCAGCTCTCCGAGCGTCGCCAGCTGCGCCTCGGCCGCGTCGGTGCCGCGCCACGGAGCGCCGCCGAGCGCGGCGACCCGCACGGCGCCGACGTCGTCGGACGCCTCAGGCATCCGCGGACCCGGCGTCGGACGCCTCGGCGGGACGGGCCACCGGGGCCTCGTCCTCGGCGATGGCCCGGTGGTGGCGGATGACCTCGGCGATGATGAAGTTCAGGAACTTCTCGGCGAACTCGGGCTCCAGGTCCGCGTCGCGGGCGAGGTCCTGGAGCCGCTCGATCTGCGCGGCCTCTCGCCCCGGGTCCGACGGGGGCAGGGCGTGGCGCGCCTTGAGCCGGCCCACCCGCTGGGTGAACTTGAAGCGCTCGGCCAGCAGATACACCAGGGACGCGTCGATGTTGTCGATGCTCCCGCGGATCTCGTACAGCTCCTCGAGGATGTCCTGGTCCGCGGTGCCGGCCAGGGAGCTGGCGTGCGGGTCGTAGTCGTGGCTCATGCGGCCACCCTACGCACGCTCCGCGGCGTCCACGGCGGCGTTGCGGGCGGTGTCGATGGTCGCCTGGCCGAGCACCCGGGTGCCGCGGTACAGCACCGCGGACTGGCCGGGGGCGACCCCCCGCAGGGGCCGCTCCGGGCGGATCTCCCACCGCGGGCGGCCGTCGTCGTCGGCGGCCTGGCGGGCCCGGGCGGGGACGATCTCCCCGTGCGCGCGGAACTGCAGCTCGCAGTCGAACCACCCGCCGGCGGCCGCCTCCGGCAGCGGCGCCCCGGCCCAGGACGGACGGATCGCGGTGATGCGGTCCACGTCCAGCAGCTCCCTGCCGCCGACCACCACCGTGTTGTCCTTCGGCCGGACCTCCAGCACGAACCGGGGCCGCCCGTCCGGGGCGGGCCGGCCGATGGCCAGCCCCTTGCGCTGCCCCACGGTGTACGCCTGCGCGCCCGCGTGCTCGCCGAGGACCTCGCCGTCGGCGCCGACGATGGGGCCCGGTGCCAGGTCGATGCGCTCGGCCAGCCAGCCGCGGGTGTCTCCGTCGGGGATGAAGCAGATGTCGTGCGAGTCGGGCTTGGCGGCCACCGAGAGGCCGCGCTCGGCGGCCTCGGAGCGGACGAGCTCCTTCGTGGGCGTGTCCGCGAGCGGGAACAGGCAGTGCTCCAGCTGGTCCTCCCGCAGCACCCCCAGCACGTAGGACTGGTCCTTGGCGTCCTCGGCGGCGCGGTGCAGCTGCACGCGGCCGTCCTCCCCCCACTCCACGCGCGCGTAGTGCCCGGTGGCCACCGCGTCGAAGCCGAGCTCGAGGGCGCGGTCCAGGAGCGCCTCGAACTTGATCTTTTCGTTGCAGCGCAGGCAGGGGTTCGGGGTGCGCCCGGCCGCGTACTCCGCTACGAAGTCGTCCACCACATCCGCCTGGAAGCGCTCGGAGAAGTCCCACGTGTAGAAGGGGATGCCCAGCACCTCGCAGGCCCGCCAGGCGTCCTGGGCGTCCTCGATCGTGCAGCAGCCCCGCGAGCCCGTGCGCAGCGTGCCCGGCATGCGGGACAGGGCCAGGTGCACCCCGACGACGTCGTGCCCCGCCTCCACGGCGCGGGCGGCGGCGACGGCGGAGTCCACCCCACCGGACATGGCGGCCAGGACCTTCACGGGCGGACTCCTCTCTCGACGACGGACGGGCGGTCCAGTCTAGACGCCGGCCCCAGCAGCGTCCGCAGCCCGTCGATGAGCGCGGCCGCCTCGGCCGGCGTCGTCGTCCGGCCGAGGGTGAACCGCTGGGTGGCCCGTGCGTCGGCCTCCGTCCGCCCCGGCAGGGCCGCGACCACGTGCGACGGCTCGGCCACCCCGGCGGTGCACGCCGACCCGGACGAGGTGTCCAGCCCGGCCATGTCGAAGAAGAACAGCAGCGCGTCCGCGGTCCGGCCCGGCACGGTGATGTGGACGTTGCCGGGCAGTCGGCGCGTCCCCGGCGGCAGCGGCTCTCCCGTCGCCGGGTCGAGGTCCCGCGGCCCGGTCAGGCGCACCCCGTCCAGGGCGTCGACGGCGGCGATCACCTCGTCCCGCAGCCCGCCCAGGCGGGCGGCCTCGGCGGGCTGCTCCGCGACGGCCTCCGCGACGGCGGCCGCCAGCGCGGCGGCCAGGGCCACCGAGACCGTGCCCGAGCGCAGGCGTCGTTCCTGGCCGCCGCCGTGCACCACGGCCTCCAGCGTGACGTCCCGGCGCACGAGCAGGGCGCCCACACCCACGGGGGCGCCGACCTTGTGCCCCGAGACAGCCAGGGTCGCGGCCCCGGACGCGGCGAAGTCCACGGGCACCGCCCCGAGGGCCTGGACGGCGTCGGTGTGCAACGGGACCCCGTGGTCGGCCGCGAGCCGGGCGGCCTCGGCCACGGGCTGGACCGTGCCGATCTCGTTGTTGGCCCACATCAACGTGGCCAGGGCGGTCCGCTCGGGCGCGGCCGCCAGCGCGGCCCCCCATGCGGCGAGGTCGACCCGCCCGTCGTCGTCGACCGGGACGAGCACCGGCTCGGCACCCTCGTGCGCGGCGAGCCAGCCCACCACGTCGAGGACCGCGTGGTGCTCGATGCCGGTCAGCACGATCCGGGTGCGCTCCGGCGCGGCCGCGCGGCGGGCTCGGTACAGCCCCTGGACGGCGAGGTTGTCCGCCTCGGTGCCCCCGGACGTGAGGATCACCTCGGTGGGGTGCGCCCCGAGCGCCGCGGCGATGCGCTCCCGCGCCTCCTCGAGGTGCAGCTTGGCCCGGCGGCCGGAGGCGTGGAGGGAGGCCGGGTTGCCCGGCAGCGCGGCCGCCTCGGCCAGGGCCGCGAGCGCGGTGGGGCGCACCGTCGTGGTGGCGGCGTGGTCCAGGTGCACGCGGTCCGGGGTGGTCACCCGGCCAGTCTAGGAGCCGCGCCGGATGTGCCCCGGCTCAGTCCCGGGCGAGGAACCGCTCGACATCGCGGGTCGGGCCCACCAGGAGGATCGTGTCCTCGGGCTCGAGCACGTAGTGACTCGGCGGGTAGAGCCACGTGCCGCGGCTGCTGACGGCGACCACGCGCATGCCCCGCTCCCCCGCGAGTCCGGTGGCGCGCAGGTCCCTGCCCAGCAGGCGCGACGGCGGCGTGGCCCGGACCATGGCCAGGCCCGGCTCGACCTCGACGAAGTCCTGGAAGGACGTGCTGACCAGGTGCGCCACGCGGCGGCCCATGTCCCTCTCCGGATGGACCACGTGCTCCACGCCGAGCTGACGCAGGATCTCGCCGTGGCGGTCGTCGTTGGCCTTGGCCCAGAGCTGGTGCGTCCCGAACCGCCGCATGAGCGAGACGGTGAGGATCGAGTCGGCGAGGTCGCCGCCGATGGCGACGACGACGTGGTCCATCTCGTGGACCGAGAGCTGGCGCATCGCCTCCTCGTCCGTGCTGTCCGCGCGGACGACGTGGGTCAGTCGGCCGTTGAGCGCCTGGACGGCCTCGGCATCGGCGTCGACCCCCAGCACGTGGCAGTCGGACTCCATGAGCTCGAGGGCGACCCCGGAGCCGAACCGGCCGAGCCCGAGGACGGCCACGGTGGGGCGGTCGCCCCGGCGGGGAGCGAACAGGGAACGGGTGAGATCAGCCAATGAGGGGCCTCTCCTTCGGGTACTCGAAGTGGCGGGTGCGGTCGGTCAGGGCCAGGCTGCCGGCAACGGTGGCGGGGCCGATGCGGCCGACGAACATGAGGAGCATGAGGATGCCCTGCGCGGTCGGCGGCAGCTGGGCGGTGATGCCGGTGGACAGGCCCACCGTGCCGAACGCCGACACGCACTCGAACAGGATCTGGTCGGTCGTGAACGAGGACAGGCCCATGATCGCCATCGTGGCGACGGCGATCGCGGTCGCGGAGAGCATGATCACGGTGATCGCCTCGCGGTGCGTGGTCCGGGAGAGCCGGCGGCCGAACGCATGGACGGCGCCCTCCCCCCGGATCTCCGCGAGCACGATGAACAGCAGGACGCTGGCCGTCGTGATCTTCACGCCCGAGGCGGTGCCGGCGGGGCCGCCGCCGATGAACATGAGCACGTCGGTGCCGAAGAGCGTCACGGGATGCATCTGCCCGTAGTCCAGGGTGTTGAAGCCGGCGGTGCGGGTCGTGACGGACTGGAAAAACGCCGCGAGCACGCGCGAGGCCGGGTCCAGACCGCCCAGGGTCCGCGGGTTGGACCACTCGAGGACGAGGTACATGAGCGTGCCGCCCACCAGCAGCACCGCGGTGCCCACGAGCACGAGCCGGACCGTGAGGTTCCACCGCTCGGGCCGGCGCAGGTGCCGCCGCAGGGTCAGCACGACCGGCAGGCCCAGGCCGCCCAAGATGATCGCCGCCGCAATCGGCAGGCAGATGAACGGGTCCGAGACGAAGCCCATGAGGTTGTCGCTGAACAGCGCGAACCCGGCGTTGTTGAATGCGGAGACCGCGTGGAAGATCCCCTGCCACAGCGCCTGGCCCGGGGACATCCCCGCGCCCAGCCAGAAGCGCAGGCTCAGCAGCAGCGCCACCGAGGCCTCGACGGCCGTGGAGTACAGGATCAGGGCCTGCAGCACCCGGGGCAGGTCCCCGATCCCCTCGGCCCGGGTGGAGGCCGCGGCGTCGAGGCGCTGGGTGAGGCCGAGCCGCCGGAGGATCACCAGCCCCAGCAGCGACGTGAACGTCATGACGCCCAGGCCACCGAGCTTGATGAGCGCCAGGATCACGACCTGACCCAGGGGTGTCCAGAACGTCTGGGTGTCCACGACGCCGAGTCCCGTGACCGTGGTGGCGCTGGTCGCCGTGAACGCGGCCTCCAGCGGGGTGGGCGCGCGGCCCTGATACGAGGCGGGCAGCAGCAGTGCGCCGGTGCCCGTCACGATGGCGACGAGGAAGGACCCGACCACGAGCTGGGTCGGCCGGAAGCGGGGCCGGCGCGGGCCGACCCGCGGCGACGAGGTGGGTGCCACGGGAGGGAAACATAGTCCTCCCGAAGCGTCCTGTCACGGCGCGGCGCCGGTGGTTGAATGGCCGGGTGCCGACCCCCTCCGTCCCCCTCGCCCACCCGGTGCACCGGTTCGCCCATCACGAGATCGACTTCCGCCGCCGGATCGTCACGATGGCCGTGGTCAACCGCACCCCGGACTCCTTCTTCGACGACGGCGCGGGCTTCGCGTTCGACGCCGCACTCGCCCAGGTGCACACCGCCGCGGACGCGGGGGCCGAGTGGGTGGACGTGGGCGGGGTGCCGTTCGCCCCGGGCCGGGAGCTCGACCCCGCCGAGGAGGCCGCCCGCGTGGCCCCCTTCGTCGCCGCCGTGCGCGCGGGCCGGGGCGAGGGCGCCTCGGAGGCCGCCCGGCGGCTGATCCTCTCCGCGGACACGTTCCAGCCGGCGGTGGCGGAGGCCGCCATCGACGCGGGCGCCGACGTCGTGAACGACACCACCGGCCTCTACTACCCGGACCTGGGGCGGGTCGTCGCGGCCTCGAACGCCCACCTCGTGGTGACGCACTCGCTGGCCCATGTGAGCGGACCGCGGACGGTGGTCCCCCGCCCGCGGTACGACGACGTGGTCGCGGAGGTGCGCGAGCACCTGCTGCGCACCGTGGACCGTGCGGTGGCGCTGGGGGTCCCCGAGGAGCGGATCATCGTGGACCCGGGCCACGACCTCAACAAGACCACCGTGCACACCCTGGAGGTCACGCGCCGCCTGGACGAGATCGCCGACCTGGGCTTCCCCGTGCTGGCGGCCGTGTCCAACAAGGACTTCATCGGCGAGTCCCTGGACCGACACCGGCACGACCGGCTGGCCGGCACCCTCGCCTCCGCCGCCTTCTGCGCCCTCGCCGGCGCCCGGATCCTGCGCATGCACGACGCCGACGCCTCCGTCTCCACGGCCCACATGCTCGAGTGCATCCTGGGATGGCGCGAGCCCCTCCTCGCCGTCCACAACACCGGGGACGTGAACCCCGCCGCGGACCGCACCACGCCGGCGGACCGCGTCCCGGCGGACCGGCCCCCCGCGGCCGTCCAGGGTCGCGGCCCCGTCGAGGGAGGAGACGAACACGGCCCGCACCCACGGCCCGGGGACCAGGTCCGGGGCGGGGGCACGGCGCAGGGC
>NZ_JAKRNH010000044.1:0-18233 GCF_022346985.1 Micrococcus sp. ACRRV | reverse complement strand
CCGTCCGCGGCCGGGGCCTCGTCGGCGGCGTGGGAGCCGGAGGCCGCGCGGGAGGCGGCGGGGGCCTCCTCCACGACGGCGGACTCGTAGGCCCGCGGTGCGGAGACGCGTCCGGCGGGGGCCGGCTCCTCGTGGCCCCGGCCGAACAGCCGGGCCAGCAGGCCCGGACGCCGGGCCGGTGCGGGCGCGGCCGAGGAGCCGTGCGCGTCGAGGTAGGACTGGTCGTGGTCGGGGTGTGTGCGGCCACCGGGGCGGTCGTCCCCGAACAGGTCCGCCGTGGTCTGCTCGCCCCGGTGCTCCCCCGCCTCCCGGCGGTCGGCGCGCTCGGCGCGGCGCTGCTCCCGGCGGGCCTCGGCGTCCTCCGCGTCCTGCCCGGTGAGCCAGGCGTAGGCCCCGCGCAGGCGGGACCCGATCGAGCCCAGCGGGGTCGCGGTGATCACCAGGAGGGAGAACACCGCCAGGGCGACCATGAGCGCCCACACGGGGACGGCGGTCAGCAGGGAGGCCAGGGGGACCGTGGCCAGGTAGCCCACGATGCCGCCGGCGTGCAGGACGTCGGCGAAGGACTCCGCGGCGGAGGGCAGCCCTCCCACGAGGTGCGCGATGCCGCTGCCGGCCACCGTGGCCAGCAGCAGGCCGATGACGATGCGCCCGTTCGCGCGGTGGTCGAGGGGGTGGCGGAAGCACCGCACCGCCACCACGCCCAGCACGACCGGCAGCAGGAAGGCGAACCAGCCGACCGTGCCGCCCACCACGTCGTGCACGACGCCGCCGACCGCGGTCTCCCGCAGCCCCCACCACTCGACGGCCGCGACCAGGAGCGCGACGAGCACGAGCAGCAGCCCGGTCCCGTCCCGGCGGTCGTCACGCGCGATGCGCACGTCCGGGCCCGCCTTGCGCACGGCGGCGCCCACCGGGGTGGCCAAGGCCATCCAGCCGGTGCGGACGGCGCGCGCGAACGCGGGCTGTCGGTCGAGGTCGGGGGAGGCGGCGGACGCGCCCTTCCCGGAGGAGCCCTTCGCAGGCCGGGACGAGCCGGAGCGGGACTTGGCCGAGGAGGACGACGACCGCGCGGGGGAAGTACGGGTCGCCATGGGCTCCACGGTATCCCGCCGCGGGCGGGCCAGGCACCTCGGAGCGGGTCTGCCGCGCCCCGCGCGGGGCGCTCAGGCCGTCAGAACGAGATGCCGGCCTCGGCCAGGTCCGCGCGGATCGCGGCGAGCTCGGCGTCGTCGGCCGCCACGAGCGGGAGGCGGACCGCGGCGGTGGGGATGATCCCCTGCCCGGCCAGCACGGTCTTGGCCGCCACGGCGCCCTGGACGTGGGACATGATGCCGCGCTGCACCGGGTCCAGCGCGAAGTGCGCGTCACGGGCCGCCCGGAGGTCGCCCGCGTGGACGGCGTCCACGAGGGCACGGTATCCGGGCACCGCCACGTGGGCCGCCACGGAGACCACGCCGACGGCGCCCATCGCCATCAGCGGCAGGGTGGCGCCGTCGTCGCCGGAGTACACGTGCAGGTCCGTGTGTGCGAGCACGGTGGTGGTGGACTGCAGGTCGCCCTTGGCATCCTTGAGGGCCGTGATGTTCGGGTGCGCCGCCAGGGCGACGAGGGTCTCCGGCTGGATCGGCATCACGGAGCGGCCGGGGATGTCGTAGAGCATGATCGGCAGGTCGACGCCGTCGGCGATGGTCTCGAAGTGCCGCCGGATGCCCGCCTGGTTCGGCTTGTTGTAGTACGGGGTGACCAGCAGCAGGCCCTGGACGCCGATCTCCGCCGCGCGGCGGGACAGCTCCAGCGAGTGGTGCGTGTCGTTGGTGCCGGTGCCCGCGATGACCCGGGCCCGCTCCCCCACGGCCTCGACCACGGTGCGGAACATGGCCAGGTTCTCCTCGTCCGTCAGCGTGGAGGTCTCGCCGGTGGTGCCGGTGATCACGAGGGCGTCCGCGCCCTGGTCCACCAGGTGCGTCGCCAGCGCGGCGGCGGCCTGCAGGTCGACGGCGCCGTCCTGGTCCATGGGCGTGACCATGGCCGGGACCACGGTCCCGAAGGGGAGCTCGGAGGGGTTCACGGTGCGTCGCGCGTCGGTCATGCGGCACACCCTACCCGCGCCGGGACGCGAGGCTGATCGCCTGACGCGCGGCCTCGCGGGCGCGACGCCGGTCCCCGGCCGCGTCGTAGGCGAGGGAGAGCCGGTAGCGGGCGCGCCAGTCCTCCGGTGCGGCGCGCACCTCGTCGGCGGCATCCGCGAAGGCGGCGTCGGCGGCGTCCCGGTCGATGCGGCCGCCGGGTGAACGGGGCAGGTCGTCCGCCGGCAGGCCGCCCTCGGCCTCCAGGGCGCGGGCGAGGCGCTCGGTCTGCAGCCCGAAGAGCATCTCCCGGCCGAGCAGGCCCAGGCCCACCAGCACCACGAGGATCACGGCGACGCCGATCACCGCGGGGAGCACGCCGCCCGCCGCGATGAACACGACGGCGGCACGCACCACGAAGAAGGCGAAGAACAGGGTCAGGGCCGCGACGAAGAGCACCCAGAGCTTGGCGCCGGTGGAGGAGCCGGCGCGCGGGGCCTGCTCGCCGTCGACCCCGGGGCGGGGATCAGTCGAGGCCAAGGACGGCGTCCAGTCCGTAGGTGAGACCGGGGCGCCCGGCGACCTCGCGCAGCGCGAGGACGACGCCGGGCATGTAGGCCTGACGGTCGAAGGCGTCGTGCCGCACGGTGAGCTGCTCGCCCGGGCCGCCGAGCAGGACCTCCTGGTGGGCCTCCAGACCCCGCAGCCGCACGGCGTGCACGTGCACCCCGTCCACGACGGCGCCGCGCGCCCCGTCGGGGTCGCGCTCCGTGGCGTCCGGGGAGGGGCCGACGCCGGCCTCCGCACGGGAGGCGGCGATCATCTCGGCCGTGCGCACCGCGGTGCCGGAGGGGGCGTCCAGCTTGGCCGGGTGGTGCAGCTCCACGACCTCCACGGACTCGAACCAGCGCGCCGCCCTGGCGGCGAACGCGGAGGCGAGCACGGAGCCCACGGAGAAGTTGGGGGCGATCAGCACGCCCACGCCCGGCCGGGCCGCGAGCCGCTCTTCGAGGGCCGCGCGGCGCTCGGCGCCCCAGCCCGAGGTGCCCACCACGACGTGCAGGCCGTGCTCCACCGCGAACGCCACGTTCTCCGGGGAGGCGTCCGGGACGGTGAGGTCCAGGACGTGGGTGGCGCCGGCGTCGAGCACGGCCTGCAGGGGGTCCTCGGAGCCGAGCTCCGCGACGAGCTCGAGGCCCTGCGCGGCGCGCACGGCGGGGACCGCGTGGCGGCCCATCTTGCCGGAGGCGCCCAGGATCGCCACGCGCGGCGTGGCGTCCCCGGGCACGGGGGTGCGGGGGGTGGTCTCGGTCATGGCACCACCCTACGCGCCGCCCCGGTCAGCGGACGGAGGAGCCGCCCGTCGCGTGCGGGTGCAGGTGCTCGGCGTGGGCGCGGTCCAGCTGCTTCTCCTGGGCGAGCCACTCGCGGTAGCCCGGGTCCTCGGCCATGAAGTCCCGGATCTGCGCCTCGGTCGCCACGAGCTTCGGGTCGTGCTTGAGGTACAGGCGGGTCTCGCGGGCGATCAGGCCGGACAGGATCAGCAGGCCCAGGAGGTTCGGGATGGCCATCAGGCCGTTCATGACGTCGGAGAACGTCCAGGCCAGGTCCAGCTCGGTGGTGCAGCCGAAGAACACCACGAGGGAGAAGAGGACGCGGAACGGCATGATCAGCCTGGTGCCGAACAGGCGCTCCACCTGGCGCTCGCCGTAGTAGGACCAGCCGAGGATCGTCGAGTAGGCGAACATGACGAGGCCGATGGTCACGATCCAGTGGCCCCAGTTCCCGGGCAGGCCGGTGGCGAAGGCGTCGCTGGTCATGGTGGCGGCCGCGGCCTTGCCCTCGGTCCACGTGCCGGTGGTGATGAGCACCAGGCCGGTGCAGGTGACCACGATGATCGTGTCGATGAACGTCTGGGTCATGGAGACGAGGCCCTGGCGCACCGGGTGCGTGGTCTGCGCGGCGGCGGCGGCGATGGCCGCCGAGCCCATGCCGGACTCGTTGGAGAAGATGCCGCGGGCCATGCCGTACTGGACGGCGACGATCATCGCGGAGCCGGTGAAGCCGCCCACGGCCGCCGAGCCGGTGAAGGCCTCCGTGAAGATGGTGGCGAACGCAGAGGGGATGGCGGAGGCGTTCACGATGAGGATCCACAGGGCGCCGAGCACGTAGAACACGATCATGACCGGCACGAACCCGGCGGTGACCTTGCCGATGGACTTGATGCCGCCCACGAGGACGACCATGGTCATGACGGCCAGCACCGCGCCGGTGATCCACGTGGGGACGCCGAAGGACGAGTCCACGTTCACCGCGATCGAGTTGCCCTGCGTCATGTTGCCGATGCCGAAGCACGCCAGCAGCGCCGCCACGGAGAAGAACAGGGCGAGGCCCTTGCCCAGACCGCCCTTGATGCCGCGCTGGAGGTAGTACTGCGGGCCGCCGGACTTCTCCCCGGCGTCGTCGGTGGTGCGGAAGCGGACCGCCAGGAACGCCTCCGAGTACTTCGAGGCCATGCCGAGCACGCCCGTCACCCACATCCAGAACAGGGCGCCGGGCCCGCCCACGGCGATCGCGGTGGCCACGCCGACGATGTTGCCCGTGCCCACCGTCGCGGCCAGGGCAGTGGTGAGCGCCTGGAACTGCGAGATCTCGCCCTCGGCGTCCCCGTCGTCCTTGCGGCGCAGCAGGCCCAGGTGCAGGCCCGCGCCCAGGCGCAGGAACTGGACGAAGCCGAGGCGGATGGTCAAGTACAGGCCGGTGAGGAACAGCAGCGGGATGAGGACGAAGGGTCCCCAGATGATGCCGCTGAGCTCGCCGAGCCCGTCGGTGGCGGCGGTGACGAAGGCGTCCATGGGTGCTCCAGTGCGAGGGGGTGCGAGTGCGGCCCGCCACTCCGCGAGGGACGGAACTCACTCAGGGTACCGACCGCCCTGGACCGCCATGTCGTGTGTCACACCCGTGACAGGGCCCCTCAGGCCGGGGCGACGACGACGCGCGCCCGCTCCCCCGCCGCCAGCCGGGCCGCCACGGCGCGGACCCGCCCGGCGTCGACGGCGCGCACCCGCGCCAGCGAGGCCGAGAGGTCCACGAACTCCCCCGTGACGAGCTCGGCCCGGCCCAGCCGGGACATCCGCGCCCCGGTGGACTCCATGCCCAGCACGGTCCCGCCGCAGATCTGGCCGTGGGCGCGGTCGAGCTCCTCCGCCGTGACCTCGGCGGCCGCCATGCGCTCCAGCTCCGCCTCCATGAGCGCGGCGACCTCGTCCACCCGCTCCGGCTGGCAGCCGGCGTAGAGGCCGAAGTAGCCCCCGTCCGAGTAGCCCGCCGAGAAGGAGTACGTGGAGTAGGCCAGACCGCGGCGCTCGCGGATCTCCTGGAACAGGCGCGAGGACATGCCGCCGCCGAGCACGGACATCATGACCCCGAGGGCGAACCGGTCCGGGTCCGTGGTGGACAGCGACTGCCCGCCCACGATCACGTTGGCCTGCTCCACCTGCTTGGCCACGGTGTGCGTGCCGGCCAGCACGGCGCCCGCGCCGGCGGCGTCGGCGGTGCGCCGCGGCGCGGGGGCGGCCCCCTCGGCCAGGTCCCAGCCGGAGCGCTCGAGGGCGTCCAGGACCAGGCGGCAGACGTCGTCGTGGTCCAGGTTGCCGGCGGCGGTGATGACGAGCTCCTGCGGCCGGTACCAGTGCCGGTAGTGCGCCACCACGTGCTCGCGGGTGACGGCGCGGATGGTCTCCGGGGTGCCGCCGATGGGCCGGCCCAGGGGGTGCCCGTCCATCAGGACGGCGGCCAGCCTCTCGTGCGCGACGTCGACGGGGTCGTCCGCGTCCATGGCGAGCTCCTCGAGGATGACGCCGCGCTCGGTCTCGAGCTCGTCGGTGTCGATCAGGGAGGAGGTGACCATGTCCGTGAGGACCTCGACGGCCATGGGCAGGTCCTCGTCGAGGACGTGCGCGTGGTAGACGGTGGACTCCTTCGCGGTCCCGGCGTTGGACTCGCCGCCCACGCGGTCGAACGCGCTGGCGATGTCCATGGCGGTGCGCGTGGGGGTGCCCTTGAAGAGCAGGTGCTCCAGGAAGTGCGTGGACCCGTAGCCCTCCGGGGACTCGTCCCGGGAGCCCACGGCCACCCAGTAGCCCACGGTCACGGAGCGCTGGTCCGGCATGGACTCCGTGAGCACGCGCACACCGCCGGGCAGCACCGAGCGGCACACCACGGCGCCGCGGTCCTCGGCGAGCACGCCGGAGAAGTCCAGGGGGATCTCACGCTGCACAGTCATGCCCGCCATTCTCGCTCAGATCCAATCCCCGCACTTTCGCTCAGAAGAACGTCGCCACCATCCCGGCGGACCGGGATGGTGGCGACGTTTTCTCCAGCGGAAGTCCGGCGAGGCCGATGGGGAGGATCAGGCCTCCTCGTCCTCCTCGCGCGACTCGCCGGCGGCGGCGTCCTCGTCGGCGACCACCGGGGCGAGGGAGAGCTTGCCGCGGTCGTCGATCTTGGTGATCTCCACCTGGACCTTCTGGCCCACGCCGAGCACGTCCTCGACGTCCTCCACGCGCTTGCCCTCGTTGAGCTTGCGCAGCTCGGAGATGTGCAGCAGGCCGTCCTTGCCCGGGGTGAGGGAGACGAACGCGCCGAAGGTGGTCAGCTTCACCACGGTGCCGAGGTAGCGCTCGCCGACCTCGGGGACCTGCGGGTTGGCGATCGCGTTCACGGCGGAGCGGGCGGCCTCGGCGGAGGCGCCGTCGGTGGCGCCGATCAGCACGGTGCCGTCGTCCTCGATGGTGATGTCCGCGCCCGTGTCGTCCTGGATCTGGTTGATCATGGCGCCCTTCGGGCCGATGACCGCGCCGATCTTGTCCACGGGGATGCGCACGGAGATGATCCGCGGGGCGGTGGGGGCCATCTCGTCCGGGGCGTCGATGGCGGCGTTCAGCACGGACAGGATGTGCAGGCGCGCCTCGCGGGCCTGGGTCAGGGCGGCGGCCAGCACGGAGGCCGGGATGCCGTCCAGCTTGGTGTCCAGCTGGATCGCGGTGACGAACTCGGCGGTGCCGGCCACCTTGAAGTCCATGTCACCGAACGCGTCCTCGGCGCCGAGGATGTCGGTCAGGGCCGCGTACTGGGTCTGGCCGTCCACCTCGGCGGAGACCAGGCCCATGGCGATGCCGGCCACGGGCGCGCGCAGCGGCACGCCCGCGTTCAGCAGGGACAGGGTGGAGGCGCAGACGGAGCCCATCGACGTGGAGCCGTTGGAGCCGAGGGCCTCGGACACCTGGCGGATCGCGTAGGGGAACTCCTCGCGGGAGGGCAGCACGGGCACCAGGGCGCGCTCGGCGAGGGCGCCGTGGCCGATCTCGCGACGCTTCGGGGAGCCCACGCGGCCGGTCTGGCCCGTGGAGTAGGGCGGGAAGTTGTAGTGGTGCATGTAGCGCTTGGAGGTCTCCGGCGCCAGGGAGTCGATCTGCTGCTCCATCTTGAGCATGTTCAGCGTGGTGACGCCCATGATCTGGGTCTCGCCGCGCTCGAAGATCGCGGAGCCGTGCACGCGCGGCAGGACCTCGACCTCGGCGGTGAGCTTGCGGATGTCCGTGAGGCCGCGGCCGTCGATGCGGACCTGGTCCTTCAGGATGCGGCGGCGCACGATCTGCTTGGTCAGCGAGCCGTAGGCCTTGGCGACCTCGCCCTTGCGCTCGGCGAAGTCCTTGCCCTCGCCGGCGAGCTCCTCGATGACCTCGAGGTGGTAGGCGTCCGAGGCGGCCTCGCGCTCCTGCTTGTCCGCGATCGAGAAGATCTCCGTCAGGCGGTCCGTGGCGATCTTCTCCACGGCGTCGTAGGCGTCCTGCTCGTAGTCCTTGAACACCGGGACCTCGACCGGGGCCTTGCCGGCGCGGGCCGCGAGGTCCGCCTGGGCCTCGCAGAGGGCGCGGATGAAGGGCTTGGCGGCCTCGAGGCCCTCGGCCACGATCTCCTCGGTGGGGGCCTGCGCGCCGCACTCCTTGACCAGGGTCCAGGCGTTCTCGCCGGCCTCGGCCTCGACCATCATGATGGCGACGTCGTCGCCCGCCACGCGGCCGGCGACCGCCATGTTGAACACGGCGTCCTCGAGCTGGGAGTGCTTCGGAAAGGCGACCCACTGGCGCTGGCCGGAGCCGTCGTCGAGCAGGGCCATGCGCACGCCGCCGATGGGGCCGGAGAACGGCAGGCCGGAGAGCTGCGTGGACAGGGACGCGGCGTTGATGGCCACCGTGTCGTAGATCTCGTCCGGGGCGATGGAGGTGACGGTCACGACGACCTGGACCTCGTTGCGGATGCCCTTGGTGAACGCCGGGCGGAGCGGGCGGTCGATCAGGCGGCAGGTGAGGATCGCGTCCGTGGACGGGCGGCCCTCGCGGCGGAAGAAGGAGCCGGGGATGCGCCCGGCGGCGTACATGCGCTCCTCGACGTCCACGGTCAGGGGGAAGAAGTCGAAGCCCTCGCGCGGGTGCTTGCCCACGGTGGTGGCGGACAGCATCGACGTCTCCTCGTCGATGTAGACCATCGCGGAGCCGGCGGCCTGCTGGGCGAGGCGGCCGGTCTCGAAGCGGACGGTGCGGGTGCCGTGGCGGCCGTTGTCGATGACGGCCTCGGCGAACGTGATCTCAGGACCTTCCATGGGGTCCCTCCTCTCGGGAGGACGCTCCCGCTCGGACCCGTCTCCTGGTCTTCGATCGAGGCCCTCGGCCCGCCCGCCGTGCGGGGGACGTCCGGGAGCCACTGTCGAGGACCGCGAAGCGCGGGCGCGGGGCGTCGTGTGGTTCTGTGCGGGTGTGCCCCGCCGGAGGGCGGCGCACGGGTACAACACTAAGGGCGGCACCGGAGGTCGTGGGAGGTCCCACGAGCCGATGCCGCCCTCAGCGTCGGGTCACTTGCGCAGGCCGAGGCGCTCGATCAGCGCGCGGTAGCGCTCGATGTCGACCTTCTGCAGGTAGCCGAGCATGCGACGACGGCGACCGACCAGGGCCATCAGGCCGCGGCGGGTGTGGTGGTCGTGCTTGTGCTCCTTGAGGTGCTCGGTCAGGTCCTTGATGCGACGCGACAGGACCGCGATCTGCACCTCGGGGGAACCGGTGTCGCCCTCGTGGGTGGCGTACTCCTTGATGATCTGCTGCTTGACAGCGGGATCCAGGGCCATGTCAGGCCTCCTTCACTTCGGTACCGCGAACAGGGGCCGCGCACCGGCCGCCGGGGCGGGGCGCGCGGGGGGCCTCTCCACCGCGGACTGCAGGGAGGCCGAGCGTCCATCCTACCAGCGGGGCCACTGTCATCCCTCCGAGGGATCCACCGCGGCTCCGGCCGTCCCTATGCTGAAGCCATGACGACGCCCTCGCAGCCCCGGCCCGCCCCGAGTCCGACCGCGCCCGCCGCGGGACCGCTGTGGGCGCCCCCGGCATGGGGCCCGCCCGCATGGGGTCCTCCGGCTCCACTGCCGAAGCCCCTGGACCTTCCGCTGGTCGGCCACTCCTACCCGGAGCTGATGCGCACCCCGCGGGCCCGCTGGTGGAACCCGCTGGCGTCCTTCGGGATGGTCCTGCTCGGCGTCGGTGTCCTCACGGTGCTCCTGACGGTGCCGATGGCGCTGGTGCTGTTCCAGCAGCTCGACCCGGGTGAGCTGTGGTCCGCCGAGGGTCCCTCCGAGGCGTCCCTCGAGCTGGCCTTGTTCTCCGCCCCCATGGTCCTGCTGAACAACCTCCTGCTCGCGGCGCTGACCGGCGTCGCGCTGCTGGCCGTGCTGGTGGCCCACCCGGTGAAGGCGCGCTTCCTGCACTCCGTGGAGGGGCGCGTGCGGTGGCGGTGGCTGCTGCGCGCCCACCTCGTGCTGCTGCCGCTGTTCCTGGTGTACGTCCTCGGCACCTGGGCCCTCGACGGCGCCCGGGTGGCCCCCCGGCCCGAGGACTGGGAGTGGCTGCTGGCCATGGCCCTGCTGGTGACCCCGTTCCAGGCGGCGGGCGAGGAGTACCTGTTCCGCGGGTGGACGATGCTCGCGCTCGGCACGTGGATCCGCCGCCCCGGGGTGGCCGTGGCGGTCACGGCCGCGGTCTCCGCGGTGGCCTTCGCCCTCGCCCACGGCTCCCTGAACCCGTGGATCCTGCTGGATCTGGGCGTCTTCGCGGTCGCGGCCGTCCTGCTCACCTGGCGCACCGGCGGGCTCGAGGCCGCCGTGGCCCTGCACGTGGTGAACAACGTGGTCATCCTGGCCTTCGGCACGGTCACCGGCCTGGCGACGGAGAGCTACGTGACCGCCTCCACCCAGGGCGACCCGCTCGCCACGCTGGTCTCCGCGGCCGTGACCGCGCTCGCCACCGTCCTGCTGCTGTGGCAGGCGAAGCGGGCCGGCGTGGCCCGCACGGTGCCCGCGGCGGTGGGCGCGCGCCCCTGACGCGCAGCCCGGCCCCCACTACCCGCCGCTGCCCCACGGCGGCCCAGTCCGGGAGCACCCACGTCCCGCGGAGACCGGTGTGGTCGGTCAGCAGCCGGACCGTCTCCGAGGGAACGGGTCGGGGCCAGGAGGTGACGAGCACCAGCCAGTCCTCCGATGACCGCACCTCCAGCACTCTCGGAGCTCCGGAGGACTGGGCCAGGGTCTGGACCACGTACTCCTCCCACAGGGGCCCGTCCTCCTGCAGCACCAGGCCGACGGCCTGGGCGCGGCCGAGGGGGCCCGTCGTGGCCAGCGGCCCACCCTGGCGCAGAGGCACTCCCAGCCAGTCAGGTGCGGGAAGGTCCCTGACGAGCCGCTGAGGCCGCACGAGCTCCGCTCCACGCGTCCACCAGTGCCCGGAGGCACGGCGTCCAAGGCGTGAAACAGTGTGGCCTCCTCTTCGAGAGCCGGCGGAGACGTCCGGGTGGCGGGGCCACTACCGGGCGCGTAGGTGCTGTTCGCCGCGAAGAGGTGGACTGCGCGAGCGACCGCCAGAGCATGGGAGGCCGGGGCGATCTCCCGGCTGGGCGGAATGCGGGACAGCTGATCCAGGAACACCCGCCGGGTCGCCGTCATCGCATGCATGGCCACCTCTCCTCACTCGCCCAGCGCCACGGCATAGACGCGGCGCGCATGCACCTTGGACAACGTGGCTATGCCGGGCCTGTCGATGTCGACAGTCCACCCGCCGCGACGCAGTCGACCCTCCGGACCTCTGCATTACTGTCGGCCTGCCGCACCTGGTTTGAATTCCTCGCGCCGAAATACACATTCAGGTGGATTTCCAACGCGCGAAAGTCTTTCGGGGTGGTCGATGGTCCGCACCACCGTCCTTCGACCATCGCTGGTGACATTCCTGCGTCCAGGACGCCAGTGGCAGACCGGGTCGCTGGGGCGACGCCAGCGATGGTCGGTGCGTGGCCGGCGTGTCGCGCACAGCTCCCGTCAGCGGGCGGGTGCCGGTGCCCGCCAGGCCACGGTGACGTAGGGCAGGGTCAGTTCCTCCCCCGCCGCATGCCCCAAGTGCTCGTGCAGGTACCAGTCCAGGTTCGCCGTCATCCGCGCCCGGGTCCCTTCCCTCGCGCGAAGCCAGTACGAGCGCGAGGCCATGAGCGCGTGGAGCCCGGCCGGCGTCGTCGTGAGGGACCAGGACCAGCGGGCGTGCTCCTCCGGGCCGAACGGGGCGGCGAACCGGCGGCGCTCCGGAGCGGCGGCGTGCACGTCCCCGGCGTGCATGATGCGCGTGAGCCGGTGCACCCACGGCACGGTGACGTCCAGCTGGTTCCACACCGCCGCCAGCCGACCCCCGGGCCGCAGCACGCGCGCCGCCTCCGCACTCGCCCGCTCCGCGTCCATCCAGTGCCAGGCCTGGGCCGCCACCACGACGTCGGCGCACCCGTCCGCCAGGCCGGTCGCCTCGCCCGTGCCGTCCACGGCGCGCACCCGACCCGCCGAGCCGGCGGCCACGTCCCGCTCCAGGACCGCGCGCATGGCCTCCGAGGGCTCGACGGCGGCCACCGAGCGCACCCGCTCTGCGGGCCGCTCGGCGAGCCGCCGGGTGAACAGGCCCGTGCCCGCGCCCGTCTCCACCACGTCCAGGCCCGCGCCGAGCCCGTCCAGCACCCAGTCCACGGCCGCCGCGGGGTAGGAGGGGCGGACGGCGTCGTAGTGCTCGCCCTGCTCCGGGGAGACCTCGAACGGGTTGACCCCGCCGGTGCGGGTGATCGCCGGCCGCGAAGGCAGCGCGGGGACGTACCCGCCGGCCGCCGCGCGCGACGCGGCGCCCGAGTCAGGCGGGCCCGGCTCAGACACGGCCGGCGGGCTGCGGGGCCGCGGCGAGGACGGCCCGGGCCTGGTCCACGTCCTGGTGCATCTGCGCCACGAGCTTCTCCACGCCCTCGTAGGCCACCATGCCGCGCAGCCGCTCCACGAACTCCACCTCGATCTGCTGGCCGTAGAGGTCGAAGTCCTCCACGGGCTCCTCGGGGCGGTCGATCACGTGGGCCTCCACCACGCGGGAGACGCCCTCGAACGTCGGGTTCGAGCCGATCGAGACCGCCGCCGGCCACACGGAGCCGTGCGCGTCGTGCACCCAGCCGGCGTAGACGCCGTCGGCCGGGATCATGCCGGCCGCGTCCGCCTCGAGGTTCGCCGTGGGGAAGCCCAGCTCGCGCCCGCGGGCGAACCCGTGCACGACCGCGCCGGCCACCACGTGGTTGCGGCCCAGCACCTCCGCGGCGTGGGCGACGTCCCCGGCCGCCAGGAGCTCGCGGATCCACGTGGAGGAGCAGCGGCGCTCCCCGTCCCCGTCCTCTGCGGGCAGGTCCTCCACGGCGACGACATCGAAGCCGTGCACGCCGCCCAGGCGCACCATCTCCGCGAAGTCGCCCGCGTTGTCCCTCCCGAAGCGGACGTCCCGGCCCACCACCACGGCGGCGGCGTTCAGGCCCCGCACGAACATCGAGGTGACGAACTCCTCCGGGGTCTGCGCCGCGAACTCCAGCGTGTAGTGCTGCAGGAACAGGGCGTCGATCCCCGTCTCGTCCAGGCGCACCGCACGCTGCTCCGGGCTGAGGATCTCCACATGCTCCAGGCCGGGCTGGTGCACGACGCGGGGGTGCGGGGTGAACGTGACCGCCACGGCCAGCTGGCCGCGCTCGTGGGCGATCTCCACCACGCGCTCCAGCACGGCCCGGTGGCCACGGTGCACGCCGTCGAAGTTGCCCAGGGCCACCACCGTGCGGGGCAGGTCCGTGGGGACCTCCGCCATGGAGTTCCAGACGAGCATCAGCGCACCCGGCCTTCGCGCGAGGGACGGTGGGACAGCAGCCAGGCCAGGCCGACCATGGGCAGTACCAGGGGCACGTAGCCGTAGCCGGCGCCGAAGCGGGACCACACGGTGGCGTCCGCGAACAGCTGCGGGTCCAGCACGGTCAGCAGGCCCACGCCGACGACGCCGGCCAGCTCCACCCCGACCGCGGCCACGGCGACCTTCCAGGCCGTGGGGCCGGAGCGGGCCAGGGCGAGGGTGGCCACGATGTACACTACCGCCGCGAACGCCGAGAGCACGTACGCGAACGGTGCCACCGAGAAGTGGTCGAGGATCTGGAAGAGGCTGCGCGCGCTCGCGGACAGGGCGAACACGGCGTAGACCATCACGATGATCCGCCCCAGGCCCTGGTTGCGGCGCGGACGTGCAGGGGCGCCGTCGTCGGCCACGGGATGCTGCTCCACCATGCTCTCCTCCTTCACCACTGTCCGAACCAGATGACCTGCATGCGGTGCAGCATGACGACGACGGTGGGCCCGGCCACCGCCATCACCAGGTTGGACCAGCGGGTCTTGTCCGTCACGGCCCACGCCACCGCGATCACCGGCACCAGCAGCGCGGTGAGCACGTAGCCCCAGAACTCCCAGGTCGGCCCGTTCAGGGGCTGCCCGCCGAGCTGGCGGAAGGCCCCCACGACACCGTAGACGAGCAGGAACAGCTCCACGGCCGCCACCGACACGATCGACGAGTCCGCCGGGTGGCGGCGCAGCGCGGTCATGGCCAGGCAGACCACGAAGGACAGGCCGCCGACGACGGCGCCCGTCCAGAACCAGGCGTCGAGGATCATCGCGCCTCCTCCTTCCCCTGCCCCTCGGCGGGGGCGAACACCAGGTGCGGGCGGGCCACGTCCCTCCCGGAGCGGCGGCCGTCCTGGAGGAGGGCGACCACGGTGCCGTCGGGGGTGCGGCCGGCCACGAGGCCATCGGCGGCCTTCCCGGACGCCCCGGCGGCCGCGGCGAGCTCCCCGGAGGGGTCGATCGCCCGGCCGAAGGAGAGCTCCGCGGCCTCGTGGGCGGTGAGCTCCCGCACCGGGAACAGCCCGGCGGCGGCCGCGGACAGCTCGGTCATGACGAACCGCTCCGCCAGTGCGTCCAGGTCCACGGCGTCCTCCACCCGGAACGGCCCGACCGCGGTGCGCCGCAGCGCGGTGAGGTGGCCGCCGGTGTCGAGGGCCTCCCCCAGGTCCCGGGCCAGCGCCCGGACGTACGTGCCGGACGAGCACCGCACCGTGACGTCCAGGTCCACGGTGCGGCCGCCGTCGAGCCGACGGAAGTCCTCCACCTCGAACGCGTGCACCGTGACGGGCCGGGCGTCCAGCTGCACGTCCTCGCCCGCGCGCACGCGGTCGTAGGCGCGGCGGCCGGCCACCTTCACCGCGGACACCGACGACGGCACCTGGAGGATGTCCCCCGTCAGCGCGGCCACCTGCTCCGCCACCCGCTCCGGCGTGACCGCGTTGGCCAGGCGCGTCTGGACGACCTCACCCTCGGCGTCGTCCGTGGTGGTCGACTGCCCCAGGCGGATCGTCGCCGTGTACTCCTTGTCCGTCCCCGTGATGGCGGTGAGCAGGCGCGTGGCCTTGTTCACGCCCACCACCAGCAGGCCCGTGGCCATCGGGTCCAGGGTGCCGGCGTGGCCCACCTTGCGGGTGCCCGCCAGCCGGCGGACCCGCCCGACGACGTCGTGCGAGGTCCATCCGGCCGGCTTGTCCACGAGGACGACCCCCGACGCCTCCGTGCCGGGGGCGTCAGGGGTCGGTGCGTGTGCGGTGCGCGCGTTCACGACGGCGGGGCCTCAGTCCTGCTCGTCGTCGTCGCCGGAGGTGCGGTACGGGTCCGCGTCGCCGGCGTACTGGGCGCCCTCGCGGGCCTTCGCCAGCTCGGCGTCCCGCTCCTTCGCGGCACGCAGCACGTCCTCGAGGTGGGCGGCCGCCTCCGGGACGGTGTCCGCCACGAACTCGAGGGTCGGGACCAGGCGGATGGTGAGCCCGCGGCCCACCTCACGGCGCAGCACGCCGCGGTTCTCCTGGATGGCCTCCTGGGCCGCAGCCACGACGGCCTCGTCCCCGAGCACCGTGTAGTACACGGTGGCGTGCTGCAGGTCGTTGGTCACGCGGACCTCCGTCACGGTGACGGGCTCCACGCGCTCGTCCTTCACGGCGCGCCGGAGCGCCTCCGCGACGAGCACCTTGATGCGCTGGGCCAGGCGGCCTGCGCGGGCCGGATCGGCCATGTCAGTCTCCTTCCGTGTCCACGGACGGACCGGGAGGGGCGGGGCGCCCTGGAGGGACGCCCCGCCCCGTCGTCCCGGTCAGACGCGCGGCTTCTCCTGCATCTCGAAGGTCTCGATCACGTCGCCCTCCTTGATGTCGTTGAAGTTGCCCAGGCCGATGCCGCACTCGTAGCCCTCGCGGACCTCGGTGGCGTCGTCCTTGAAGCGGCGCAGCGACTCGATCTTGAGGTTCTCGGACACCACGGCGCCGTCGCGCACCAGGCGGGCCTGGGCGTTGCGGCGGATGAGGCCCGAGCGGACCAGGGAGCCGGCGATGGCGCCCCACTTGGAGGAGCGGAACACCTCGCGCACCTCGGCGCTGCCGAGCTGCACCTCCTCGTACTCCGGCTTCAGCATGCCCTTGAGCGCATTCTCGATGTCGTCGATCGCGTCGTAGATCACGCTGTAGAACCGCATGTCCACGCCCTCCTTGTCGGCCAGGTCGGCGACCCGCTCGGCGGGACGCACGTTGAAGCCGATGATGATGGCGTTGTCCACGGTGGCCAGGTTGACGTCGTTCTGCGTGATCGCGCCGACGCCGCGGTGGATGACGCGCAGCTGCACCTCGTCCTCCCCGACCTCGATCTTGAGCAGCGAGTCCTCCAGGGCCTCGACGGCGCCGGAGGCGTCGCCCTTGATGATGAGGTTGAGGGTGTCCAGCTTGCCCTCGGCCACGGCCTGGTCGAAGTCCTCCAGCGTGATGCGCTTGCGGCGCTTGGCCAGCTGGGCGTTGCGGTCCGCGGCCTCGCGCTTCTCCGCGATCTGACGCGCGGTGCGCTCGTCGTCGGTGACGAGGAACGAGTCGCCGGCGCGCGGCACGGAGGACAGGCCGAGGACCTGCACGGGACGCGACGGGGTCGCCTCCTCCACCGGCGTGCCGTTCTCGTCGAACATGGCGCGCACGCGGCCGTGGGCGGAGCCCACCACCATGGTGTCGCCCACGCGCAGCGTGCCGGTCTGCACCAGCACGGTCACGACAGCGCCGCGGCCCTTGTCGAGGTTCGCCTCGATGGCGACGCCGCGGGCGGCCTTGTCCGGGTTGGCGCTCAGCTCGAGGGCGGCGTCCGCGGTGAGCAGGATCGCCTCGAGCAGGTCGTCGATGTGCAGGTTGTTCCGCGCGGAGACGTCCACGAACATCGTGTCGCCGCTGTACTCCTCGGGGATCAGCCCGTACTCGGTGAGCTGGCCGCGGATCTTGTCCGGCTGGGCGGAGTCCTTGTCGATCTTGTTGACCGCCACCACGATCGGCACGCCGGCCGACTGCGCGTGGTTCAGGGCCTCGACCGTCTGCGGCATGACGCCGTCGTCGGCCGCGACCACGAGCACGGCGATGTCCGTGACCTTGGCACCGCGGGCACGCATGGCGGTGAACGCCTCGTGGCCCGGGGTGTCGATGAAGGTCAGGCGACGCTCGGAGCCCTCGTGCTCCACCGGCACCTGGTAGGCGCCGATGTGCTGGGTGATGCCGCCGGCCTCGCCCGCGGTGACGTTCGAGGAGCGGATGGCGTCCAGCAGACGGGTCTTGCCGTGGTCGACGTGGCCCATGACGGTCACGACGGCCGGGCGCGGCTGCAGGTCGGCCTCGTCCTCGCCGGCCGCCTCGGCCTCGAGGTCGATGTCGAAGGCCTCGAGCAGCTCCTTGTCCTCGTCCTCCGGGGACACGATCTGCACGACGTAGCCGAGCTCGCCGCCCAGGAGCTGGAAGGTCTCCTCGTCCAGGGACTGGTTGGCCGAGGCCATCTCGCCCAGGGTGAAGAGCACCTTCACCAGGTCCGCCACGTCCGCGTGGATCTTCTCCGCGAAGTCCGCCAGGGACGCGCCGCGGCGCAGGCGGACCACGGTGGTGCCGTCGCCCTTGAGGACCTTGACGCCGCCGATCTCGCGGGTGTGCTGCTGCTCGAACTCCTGGCGCTTCGCGCGCTTCGACTTGCGACCCTTGCGCGCGCCGCCTCCGCGGCCGAATGCGCCCTGCGCATTGCCGCGGCCGCCGCCACGGCCGGCGGGACCGCCGCCGGGACGGCCGGGGCCGCCGCCGGGACCGCCCGCACCGGGACGGCCTCGGCCGCCGCCCCGCGCCGGGGTGGCGGCAGGGGTGATGTGCTTGGGCATCATGCCCGGGTTCGGGCGGGGGCCGCCCGGACGGGGACCGCCGGCACCGGCCGCCGCGGGGCGGGGGCCGCCCGGACGGGGGCCGCCGGTGCCCGCCGCCGGACGCGGGCCGCCCGGACGGGGCGCGCGGTCCTCACGGCCGGAGCGCATGCCCTGGGAGGGCGCGAACGGGTTGTTGCCCGGACGCGGGCCGCCGGAGCGGCCGCCGCCCGGACGCGGCCCGGCGGAGCCGGCCTTGGACGTGAACGGGTTGTTGCCCGGTCGCGGGGCCGGCTTGGCACCGCCCGGCTTCGGGGCGGACGCGCCCGGCTTGGGCGCGGAGGCGCCCGGCTTCGGGGCCTGGGGTGCCGGTGCCGCGGGAGCCTTCGGAGCCGCGGGGGCGGACTTCTCGGCCGCCGGGGCGGCCGGGGCCGGAGCGGACGCGCCCGGCTTCGGGGCGGACCCGCCCGGCTTGGGCGCGGCAGACCCCGGCTGGGGGGCGGGG
>NZ_JAKRNH010000043.1:0-18405 GCF_022346985.1 Micrococcus sp. ACRRV | reverse complement strand
GCGGCGGCCGATCCCCACGGGGGAGGCGGCCAGCACGCGGACGGCGATCCGGGCCTTCACCGGGTCCGGCACGCGCACGCGGCGGCGGGCCAGCTCGGCGGCGGGTTCGCCGGCCTGGCCACCGCGGGCCTGCTGGCGCAGGACGGCCACCGGGTCACCCTGCTGGAGAAGAACCCCGTGCTCGGCGGCCGGTCCGGCCGCTGGTCTGCGGAGGGCTTCACCTTCGACACCGGCCCCTCCTGGTACCTCATGCCGGAGGTGATCGACCGCTGGTTCCGCCTCATGGGCACCTCCGCGGACGAGGCCCTGGACCTGCGCGCGCTCAGCCCCGCCTACCGCGTGTACTTCCAGGAGCACGCCGCCGACGACGCCGCCGCGCCCCGTGACGGGTCGACCCCCGGCGCCCGCGCGCCCCTGGACGTGGTGTCCGGGCGGGAGGAGTCCCTGGCCCTGGCCGAGGAGCTCGAGCCCGGCGCCGGCGGCCGGCTGGCGGCCTACCTGGACTCGGCGGAACGGATCTACGCGCTGGCCAAGCGCCGGTTCCTCTACACCGACTTCCAGGACCTCACCGAGCTGCTCCGTCCGGACGTGCTGCGGGCCCTGCCCGCCCTGGCACCGCAGCTGCTGGGGGACCTGCGCGGCTTCGTGGCCCGCCGGTTCGAGGACGGCCGCCTGCGCCGCGTGCTCGGCTACCCTGCCGTGTTCCTGGGGACGTCCCCGGGGAAGGCGCCGGCCATGTACCACCTGATGTCCCACCTGGACCTCGCCGACGGCGTCCAGTACCCGATCGGCGGGTTCGCCGCGCTCGTGGACGCCATGGCGGAGCTCGTGCGGGCCGCGGGCGTGGAGATCGTCACCGCTGCCGAGGTCACCGCCGTCGACGTGGTCTCCGACCCCCGTCCCCGCGGTCGCCTGCCCCGCCTCCTCGACGGGGCGCCCCGGCCCTGGGAGCCCCGCGCCCCCGCCGGCGGCCGGCGTCGCTCCGGCCACGTGCGCGGGGTGTCCTGGCGCGACGCCGAGGGCGGGTCGCACCGCCTGGACGCGGACGCCGTCGTGGCCGCCGCGGACCTGCACCACGTGCAGACCGCGCTGCTCCCCGGGGACCAGCGCGTGGCCGAGCGCACCTGGGACCGCCGCGACCCCGGCCCGTCCGCGGTGCTGGTGTGCGTGGGCGTGCGCGGGCGGCTGCCCGAGCTGCTGCACCACACGCTCCTGTTCACGGAGGACTGGGACGAGAACTTCCGGCGCATCGACGAGGGCGAGGACCTGCAGGAGGAGACCTCCCTGTACGTGTCCATGACCTCGGCGACCGACCCCGGCGTGGCCCCGGAGGGGGACGAGTCCCTGTTCCTGCTGGTGCCCGCCCCCGCCGTGCCCGAGTGGGGCCGCGGCGGCGTGCGCACCCCGGAGGAGGACCGCGCCGGGGACGCGCAGGTGGAGGCCGTGGCCGACCGCGCCCTGGCCCAGCTCGCCCGCTGGGCCGGCGTCCCGGACCTGGGCGAGCGGATCGTGGTGCGCCGCACCTGGGGCCCGGCGGACTTCACCGCGGACGTCCACGCCTGGCGCGGCTCCCTGCTGGGGCCGGGCCACGTGCTGCGCCAGTCCGCGCTGTTCCGCCCGCCGGTGCGGGATCCGCGCGTGGCAGGGCTCGTCTACGCCGGCTCCTCCGTGCGACCGGGGATCGGGGTGCCCATGTGCCTCATCTCTGCGGAGCTGGCCCGGGACGCCGTCTCCGGGGTCCGCCCGGGCGGGGCCGCGCCCGGGGCGCCGGCGATGGCGGGGCGCTGATGTACCTCACCGCGCTGCTGCTGCTCTGCGGCTGCTACCTGGCCATCGACGCCCGCTGGCGGCTCGCGCTGTTCTCCGCGACCCCGGGGCGGGCGCTGGCCGTGCTGGCCGCCGGCCTGGCGTTCTTCCTGGCCTGGGACCTGACCGGGATCGCCGCGGACGTGTTCTGGCACGGCGCCGACGACGTCTCCGTGGGGCTGTTCCTGGCCCCCGAGCTGCCGGTGGAGGAGCTCGTGTTCCTCTGGTTCCTCTGCCACCAGACTCTCGTCTACGTGGAGGGCCTGCCGCGGCTGACGGCGTGGGCGCGCGCCCGCCGCACGGGACGGGGCGAGGGGGCGACGGCGTCGTGACCTACCTGACCATCAGCCTGCCCTTCCTCGCGGTCGCCGCGGCGGTGCTGCTCGCGGCCGCGCTCACCGGTCGCCTGGACCGCCGCCGCCGCCTCGGCCTGGTCCTGGCCGTGGCCCTGCTCGTGGTGCTCACCGCGGTGTTCGACTCGGTGATCATCGGCCTCGGGATCGTGGACTACACGCAGGCCAACATCAGCGGGGCCCGGATCGGGCTGGCCCCCGTGGAGGACTTCCTGTACCCGCTGGCGGGCGTCGCCCTGCTCGGGGGGCTCTGGACCCTGGTGCGAGGAGGCACCCGATGATCCGCACGCTCTTCTGGGCCTCGCGCCCCGTCAGCTGGGTGAACACCGCCTACCCGTTCCTGGCGGCCGTGCTGCTGACCGGCGGGCTGCCCTGGTGGCTCGTGGCCCTCGGCGGGTTCTTCTTCCTGGTGCCCTACAACCTGGCGATGTACGGCATCAACGACGTCTTCGACTTCGAGTCCGACCTGCGCAACCCGCGCAAGGGCGGTGTGGAGGGCTCGGTGCTCGCGGATCCGGCCGTCCGCCGCCGGGTGCTCGCCTGGTCCGCGCTGACGCCGGCGCCGTTCGCGGCCGTGCTCGCCAGCTGGTCCGTGCTGCGGGGGGAGTGGGCCGCCGTCGCCGTGCTGGCGGTGAGCCTGTTCGCCGTGGTGGCGTACTCCTGGGCTGGGCTGCGCTTCAAGGAGCGGCCCTTCCTGGACGCGGTGACCTCGTCCACGCACTTCGTCTCCCCGGCCGTGTGCGGGCTGGTGCTCGCCGGGGCAGAGTTCACCCCGGCCCTGTGGTCCCTGCTGGGCGGGTTCTTCCTCTGGGGGATGGCCTCGCAGATGTTCGGCGCCGTGCAGGACGTGGTCCCGGACCGGGAGGGCGGGCTGGCCTCTGTGGCCACCGTGCTCGGCGCCCGGCCCACCGTCCTGGCCGCCGCCGCCCTCTACGCCGCGGCCGGGCTGCTCATGCTCCCCACCGACTGGCCCGGGCCCCTCGCCGCGCTGCTGGCTGCGCCCTACCTGCTGAGCACCCTGCGCTTCCGGCACGTCACGGACGCCACGTCCGGCGAGGCGCACCGCGGCTGGCGCACCTTCCTCTGGCTGAACTACCTCACCGGGTTCCTCGTCACCCTCCTGCTGATCTGGTGGGCGCTGGTCCGCTGAGTCAGCCGGCCCGGCGGTCCAGGGGGTTGCGGCGCAGGGGCAGGCGGTCGGCCAGGGCTCGGACCAGCCCGCGGGTGCGGCGTCGCTCGCCGCCGGTGCGCCGGCGCTCCGCCTCGGCCAGGATGTTCGCGGCCATCTCCGGGAACACCACCGCGTGGAACGGGAGGATCGCCGTCCAGTAGGCGCGGCCCAGGAGGCCGTCGGGCATGAAGATCGCGCGCTGCCGGTACACGGAGCCGCCCTGCTCGCGGGGCTCTGTGGTCAGCTGCAGCCAGGCCCGGCCGCCGGCCTTCATCTCCGCGCGCAGGGTGAGCCGGTGCCCCGGCTCCACGTCCTCCACGCGCCACCAGTCCACGGCGTCGCCGCGGCGCAGGTGGTCCTGGTCGCGGCGACCGCGCATCAGGCCCGGGCCGCCGACCACCTTGTCCATGTACCCGCGGACCTTCCACAGCAGCGGCGTGGAGTACCAGCCGTTGCGCCCGCCGATCGACTCGATCACCGGCCACACGTCCTCCGGGGCCAGGTCCGACTCGCGCTCTCGGTCGTCCGTGTACACGGTGTGCCCGGCCCACTCGGGATCCGAGGGCAGCGGGGCGGCGGGGTCGGAGGAGGCGTAGACGTCGGCCTCGAAGGTGACGTCCAGGGGCCCGTTCTTCTCCACAGCCAGGGCGCGGCGCACGGCCTCCTTGTAGGAGGTGAGGCCGCCCTCCGGGTCGGGGATGACGTCGCGGATCGCATGGTCCTCGACGACGGCGTCCTCGGCGAGGGAGGCCGCCAGTGGCAGGGCCACCTTCACGGGGATGGGGGTGACGACGCCGATCCACAGCCCCGCCAGCCGGGACAGGGGCAGCGGCGTGGGGATCACGATGCGCTTCGAGAGCCCCGCGGCCTCCGCATAGTCCACGAGCACGCTGGCGAAGGACTGCGGGCGGCCGTTGCCGATCTGCGCGCGCAGCTGCACCGGCTCCTCCAGGGCGCACGCCTGGACGAGGTAGTGGAGGACGTCGCGGACGGCGATCGGCTCCACGCGGTTCTTCAGCAGGGACGGGCCGGGCATGATCGGCAGGCGCTCGGAGAGGTGGCGGATCATCTCGAAGGACGCCGATCCGGAGCCGATCACGACGCCGGCCTCGAACGTGAGCGCGGGTGTGGCGGCCGCCTCGAGGCGCTCGGCCACGAGGGCGCGGGAGCGCATGTGGTCGGACAGCTCCTCCACGGGCTTGCCCGCCGGGTGGAGGCCGGAGAGGTACACGAGCTGGGTGATCCCGGCCTCGTCCGCGGCGGTGGCCACGATGTCCGCGATCTTCTGCTCCTGCTCCACGAAGTCGCCGCCGCCGCCCATGGAGTGCACCAGATAGAGGGCGGTGTGCACGTCCTGCATGGCGGCCTTCACGAGGTCCGGCTTCTCCAGGTCCAGCTCCACGACCTCCACGCGGTCCGACCACGGGCGGTCCTCGAGGTCGCGGGGGGTCCGTGCGCCCGCGCGGACGCGGAAGCCGGCGGCGAGCAGCTCGGGGATGAGGCGGCCGCCGACGTATCCGGTGGCGCCGGTGACGAGGACGCGGCGGTCGTGGCCGTCGGGGAGGGCGAGGCCGAGGGGGGAGAGGCTCGCAGTGGTGGCGCCGGTCCCGGCAGGGGTGTCACCGGAGGCGGCGGCGCTGGTCAGGCCGCTGCCCCGGGGGGTCGAGGGAGTGCTCATGCGCCCAGGGTAGGGACGGAGGGGCACGGCGCGGCAGGTCCTGGCGACGCCGTGAAAGACTGACCCCTATGGCACCTGGCGTCTCCGGCGATCCCCTCCCGCACCTGCGGACCGAGGCGATCCGCGCCCTCGTGGGCCCCACGAGCGCGGACCGCGGCTTCGACATCGCGGCCGAGGGCGGCGTGCTCCGGGTGACCTACGACGCCTCCCGCCTGCGCCTGACCTCCGCCGTGCGGGGGACCGCGCCGCAGCCGTACCGGCAGGCCGTGCGCCTGCAGCCCTCGGGGGAGACCGGCCCGGACGGCGAGCCCCTGCTGGAGCCCACCGCCGGCCGCTGCCAGTGTCCCGTGGGCGAGGACTGCAAGCACGTGGCCGCCGCCCTCTACGAGATCACCCGCCGCCACGCCGACGCCGCCCGCCACGCCGCCCGGGAGGAGCTCGCCTCCCGCGTCACCACGGCGGACCGCCTGCCCTCCCCGGAGCGGGCGGGGGCGGCGCCCGCCCGGACGCGCCGGCCCCGGAGGCCGGCCTGCCCTGGCGCGGGGTGCTGGAGTCCCTCGCCGGGCTCGACGGCGGCCCCCGCCGCCTGGCCCCGCCGCCGGACCTGGCGATCGGCCTCGAGCTGGTGGCGGAGTCCTCCCGGAACGCGTTCGCCCAGTGGGGCCCGGCCCCGGCCGGCGAGGAGCACCTGCGGGAGGCCCGCCTGCTGTACGTGATCGTCCGCCCGCTCAAGCGCGGGGCCAAGGGCACGTGGATCAAGGGCGGGCTCACCTGGAAGGCGTTCCAGTTCCCGCGCGCCGAGTACGACCCCGCCCAGGAGCGCGCCCTGCGCCTGATCTGGCGGCAGCTGCAGGCGGAGGACTCCTACCCCACGGAGGGCTGGTTCGGCCTGCACGCCTTTGACTCGCCGCGGATCTGGCAGCTGCTCGCGGAGGCGCAGGAGGCCGGCGTCGAGCTGGTGCCGCAGGGGATCCTCGCGGACGTGGTCCTGGACGCGCCGGTGGAGGTGGGCCTGGACGTCGCCTCGGCCCCGGACGGCGGCCTGGAGGTCGCCCCGTCCCTCGCCCCGGCCGGCGGCGCCGGGGAGGGCGCCCCCGCGGACGACGCCGCCGCGCGCCCGGACGCGGAGCGGCTGCGGGACACCCACGCGATCGGGTCGATCGGGTTCTACCGGGCGGACGAGGAGGAGGACGGGACCTGGACCCTGCACCTGCTGCCGGCCGTGCGTCGGGTGCCGGAGCCGGTCCAGGAGATGGTGCTGGCCGGGCGGCCCGTGCACGTGCCCGCCGCGGACCGGGAGGAGTTCCTAGGCCGGATCTACCCGCGGCTGCGCGCCGCCCTGGACGTGGGCAGCGCGGACGCCTCCGTGGAGCTGCCCGAGTTCGAGCCACCCGTGCTGCGTCTGCAGGCGGACTTCCGTCCGGACCACCGGCTGGTGCTGCGCTGGTCCTGGCTGTACTTCGACCCGCCCCGCGAGCTCGGCCTCGGCCACGACGGTCTGCGGGACCCCCGCCACGAGGAGGCCGTGCTGCGCGCGGCCGCCCAGGTGTGGCCGCGCGTCGGGCGGGCGGAGGAGCAGGAGCTCGAGGGCGTGGGCGCGGCCCGGTTCTCCGAGTCCGTCCTGCCGCAGCTGCAGCGGCTGGACCACGTCCGCGTGGACGTCACGGGCGAGCGCCCGGACTACCGGGAGCTGAAGGCTGCCCCGCGGATCGAGGTGTCCACGAAGGCCGCGCAGAACGACTGGTTCGACCTCGGCGTGCAGGTCTCCGTGGACGGGCACGTGCTGCCGTTCGTGGAGCTGTTCACGGCGCTCGTGCACGGCAAGACCACGCTCATGCTCCAGGACGGCACCTGGCTGGGCCTGGACCACCCGGCGTTCGACCGGCTGCGCGCCCTGCTCTCCGAGGCGGCGGCCCTGCAGGAGTGGACGCCCGAGCACACCACGCTCTCCCGCCACCAGGTGGGCTTCTGGGAGGACCTCAGGGAGCTCGCCGACGAGGCCGAGGAGGACCCCGAGTGGACGGCCGCCGTCGGGCGGCTGGCCGCCGTGGAGCGCTTGCCCGAGGCCCCCGCGGTGCCCGGGCTCAAGGCCGAGCTGCGGCCCTATCAGGAGGACGGCCTGCGCTGGCTGCGCTTCCTCCACGACCAGGACCTCGGCGGGATCCTGGCCGACGACATGGGCCTCGGCAAGACCGTCCAGACCCTCGCGCTCATGGCCTACGCCCGGGCCGAGCACCCGGACCGGCCGCCGTTCCTGGTGGTGGCGCCGTCGTCGGTGCTGTCCGTGTGGGCGTCCGAGGCCGCGAAGTTCACCCCCGGCCTGGACGTGCGCGTCCTGGACACCACCACCCGCAAGCGGGGCACTTCGGTGACGGAGGCGGCGGAGGGCGCCGACGTCGTCGTCACCTCCTACACGCTGCTGCGGATCGACGCCGCCCAGCACGCGGACGCGTCCTGGGCCGGGATCGTCCTGGACGAGGCGCAGTTCCTGAAGAACCGCGCGTCCAAGGTGCACCAGGTGGCCCGGGACCTGCGGGCGCCGTTCCGACTGGCCATCACGGGCACCCCCATGGAGAACTCGCTCAGCGACCTGTGGGCGCTGCTGGAGGTCGTGGTCCCGGGCCTGTTCCCGAGCCACCGCCGGTTCCGCGAGACCTACGTGACCCCCATCGAGACCGGGGAGCACCCCGAGCGCATGGCCTCCCTGCGCCGACGGGTGCGCCCGTTCATGCTGCGCCGCTCCAAAGAGCTCGTGGCCAAGGACCTGCCGCCCAAGCAGGAGCAGGTGCTCCGCGTGGAGCTCGACGCCGCCCACCGCAAGGTCTACGACCGGGTGCTGGCCCGCGAGCGCCGCAAGGTCCTCGGCCTGCTCGGGGACATGGACGGCAACCGGTTCACGATCTTCAAGTCCCTGACGCTGCTGCGCATGCTGGCGCTGGCCCCGCAGATCGTGGACCGCGAGTACGCGGCCGTGCCCTCCTCCAAGCTGGAGCGGTTCCTGGACGACCTCGAGGAGGTGCTGGCCGAGGGGCACCGGGTGATCGTGTTCAGCCAGTTCACGTCCTTCCTGCGGGTGGTCGCCGAGGAGCTGGACGCGATGGAGGTGGAGCACGCCTACCTGGACGGCTCCACCCGGAACCGCGCCGAGGTGATCCAGGACTTCCGCGAGGGCGACGCCCCCGTGTTCCTGATCTCCCTGAAGGCGGGCGGGTTCGGCCTGACGCTGACGGAGGCGGACTACGTGTTCCTCATGGACCCGTGGTGGAACCCGGCGGCGGAGAACCAGGCCGTGGACCGGGCGCACCGCATCGGCCAGGAGCGGACCGTGATGGTCTACCGGATGGTCTCCGAGGGGACCATCGAGGAGAAGGTGCTGGAGCTGCAGCAGCGCAAGGCCGAGCTGTTCGGGGCGCTCATGGACGAGTCCGACGACTCCGGCGCCGGCGCCTTCACCGACTCCCTCACGGCGGACGACATCCGGGAGCTGCTCGGCGCCGAGGAGTGAGGGCCGCGGCGGGGCGGGCCGGACGTTTTCGTTCGGGGAACGGCCGCGTGTCGAGACGTTTTCGTTGATGAGACGGCGGCCCTCCCGCCCGTTTCGTCGACGAAAGTGGTCCCCGGGGCGCCGTTTCCCGAACGAAAGCGGGGGGTAGCCTCGGGCCATGCGTCGCCCGTCCCGTTCCAGCACCGCCGTCCACGAGGCGCTCGAGCGGATCGCCGCCTGGCATGCGGCGCGTGGCCTGGCCTGACAGGCTGCGCCGCGCGCCGCACTGGCCGGTGACTCAGCCGCCCAGCCGGTAGTGGCGCTCGAGCGGCGTGCCGTTGACGGCCCGGTCGCCGAGCAGTCGGGCGCGGTAGATCAGCGGGTTGTGGCTGGCGAGCACCCGCGCATTGCGCCAATGCCGGTCCAGCCCGCGCGTGCGCAGCGTCGCGGAGGCCCCGCCCACCTCGAACAGGCGGGTCGCCGCGTCGAGGGCAGCCCGGGCGATCACCTGCTGGGCGGCGTAGACGGCGGTGTACACCGCGTCCACCTCGGCCTCGGCCAGGGGCGCGCCCGCCGCCTCGGCCCGCAGCGCCCGGTCCAGGGGCCCGACGACGGCGTCGAGCGCCGCCTGCGCCCCGAACGCGGCGGCCTCCAGCTCGCCCACCACCTGCAGCACCTGCGGATCGTCACCGGGCCGCGGGGCCGCACCGTGGGAGAAGCCGCGCGTACGGCCGGCCACATAGGCCGCCGCGTCGCGCACGACGGCCCGGGCGATGCCCGTCAGGCCCACCAGGTGGACGAACTGGAAGATCGCCTGCGAGGCGAAGATCGACGAGCCGTCGTCCAGGGACTGGCCCACCGGCGTGAGCTCCTCCGGATCCACCACCACGTCCGTGAACTCCGTGGTCCCCGAGGCGGACAGCCGCTGACCGAATCCGTCCCAGTCGTCATGCAGGGTCACCCCCGGGGCGTCCGAGCGCACGGTCGCCGCGCGCTCGGCACCGTCCTCGTCCTCGACGACGACGATCGTCCAGTCCGCGTACAGCGTCCCGGTGGAATAGGCCTTGCGACCGTTGACCACCGCCGAGCCGTCCGGACGCGTCGTCAGGCGGGTCTCGTAGTGGCCGGTGCGGTTGCCGATCTCCGTGGTCGCGTTCGCGACCGTCTCACCCGTGGCGAAGCGGTGCAGCCACCGCTCGCGGCGCGGCCCGTCCGGCGAGCCGAGCACCGTCTCCACGTTCACCACGTGCACCCGCAGGGCCTGCAGCACGTTCGAGTCGGCCTCGGCGAGCTCCACGTACAGGCGCGCGGCCTCCGGGAACGTCAGGCCGGCCCCGCCCGCGTCCTCGGGCACGCGCAGCCCCGGGAAGCCGGCGGCGGCGAGGCGGTCCGTGGCCTCACGATCGGTCACGCGTTCACGGTCCCGCTCGGCGGCGGTCTCGGCGAGCCAGGCGAACACGGGGGCCAGCCGTGCGCGGGCGGCGAGGAACTGGGGCCGGTCGGCCGGGTGCGCGGTGGTCGGCACCCCCGAGTCGGCGGTCCCGACGTCGGCGGGACGGGAGATCGTGTCGGTGCGGTCGGTGGTCGTCGTCATCTCACTGCTCCTTCGTGGCGGCGGGGGTCGAGGGGGACGGGGAGACGCTGTCGCGGGACGGATCGGCGTCGGTGGACGATGCGGTCTCGACCGCGTCCGCGCTGTGCGGGGCGGGGGTGCCGTGCAGCAGGCACTCCCCGATCTGGCGGCGGCGGTGCGGCAGGGGCGTGTGACTGGCCAGCACCCGCGCGTTGCGCCAGTGCCGGTCCAGTCCCGGGCCCGCGACGACCGCCGACGCCCCGGCCGTCTCGAACAGGTCGGAGGTCAGCCGCAGCGTCAGGTCGGCCGCCACGGAGGACGCCGAGGCCGCGGCGACCCAGGCCTCCGTGTGGGCGGCCTCGAAGGCCTCCGCGGCGCCGTCGTCCGGGGACTCGGTCGCGGCCGCGCCGATCGCGGGAGCCGCACCGGCCGCGGCGGTGTACGCCGCCTCGAGGGCGGGGACCGCGCCGAGGACCACGGAGCGCAGCGCCCGGACCTGCGCCGCGGCGGCGCCGAGCTGGTGCTGCAGGACCGGGTCGTGGGCGGGGCTGGCGCTCGCGGCGTGCTGGTAGGAGCGGGAGCGGCGGCGGAGGATCTCGGCGAATTCGTCGAGCGCGCGCTGGGCGATGCCCGCCTGGGTGGCCGCGAGGATGAGCCACAGGAACGGGTAGCCGGGGGCGGCGGCGGGGCGCTCCAGGTCGACGCGGCGCCAGGCGGGGGCGGGCGCGTCGGTGTAGACGGTGGTGCCGGAGGCCGTGCCGCGCTGGCCGATGCCGTCCCAGTCGTCGCGGGCCTCGACGCCCGGCCCGGCCACCTCGACGACGAGGGGCTGCAGGGCCCCGGCGTCGTCGTGGGCGGCGACCAGGGTCCAGTCCGCCAGCAGGGTGCCGGTGGAGTACTGCTTCGTGCCGGTCAGCAGGAACGCCTCCGGGTCGCGCGGGTCCCGGCGGGCCGTGACGCCCGGCAGGCCGGTCGCGGCCGGCGGGTCCACGAGTGCGTTGGCGAAGACCTTCCCGGCGGCCACCTCGTCCAACCACCAGTCGGTCAGACGCGGGTGGACGTCGCGGGCGACCTGCTCCGTGAACATGAAGTGTCCGTGGAGGGCCTGGGGGAGGTTCGCGTCGGCCGCGGAGAGGTCCACGAGCAGGTCGAGGAGCTGTGTGAGGGTCGCGCCGGAGCCGCCGCGCTCCCGCGGCAGCCGGAGGGCGGTGAAGCCGGTCTCGGCGAGCAGACGCACGGCGGCATGGGGCGGGACGGCCGTGTCCCGCCGCCGGGCCTCGTTCGCGGCGATCCGGGCGAAGACGGGGGCGAAGCGGGCTCGGAGTTCTGCGGTATCGGGGGAGCCGGCGGCGGAGGTCGGTGCGGGACGGTCGAGGACGGGAGTGGTCATGGGCGGTCCTTCCGTGGGCAGGTGGGCCGACCGTAGGCATCCGCCCCGGGCCCGTCCCAGCCCGCCGACGGGTGGCGTCACGTGCCGGTTCCCGCGACGGGGCGCGCCGTCGGCGCCGTCGGGATGACGAGCCGCTTCCGCCGCCTTCTCCGTCACCCTCGCCGCCGCGGCCATCGCGCTCACGGCCTGTGGCGCGGACGCCGCCCCGTCCGGCCCGACGTCGGCACCCGCCGCCGCCTCGGACGGCGCCGAGTCGCCGTCGGGTGAGGCGACGGCGGCCTCCTCCGTCTCCGAGGAGGACCGCGTCGACCCGACCCGGACCACCGAGGTCTCCGCGGTGACCCCGCGCATCCTGCTCTCCCACGAGGACGGGCTCACGCTGCTCGACGCCGAGTCCGGTGAGGTGGTGAAGGAGCAGGACGTCGCGGGCTTCACGCGGCTGAGCAACGCCGGCAACGGCAAGGACGTCCTGGTGACCACCGGGAACGGCTGGGAGGTGTTCTCCACCGGCATCCAGGCCAAGGCCCACGGCGATCACGTCCACAACGACGAGTCCGCGCCCGGCATGACCGGCGTGACGTTCCCGGGTGAGCACCCCGGCCACGTCGTCACCCACAACGGCAGGACCACCCTCTTCGCGGACGGCACGGGCGCGATCCGCACCTTCGACTCGGCCCACCTGGACAAGGCGACCCCGGACCTCATGCCCGTCATGACGAAGGCCGAGGCCGAGGACCCGCACCACGGCGTGGCGCTCGAGCTCTCCGACGGCACCCTCTTCACCACGCAGGGCACCGAGGACTCCCGGAACACGCTCCAGGTGGTCGACCCGACGACCGGCGAGGTCACGGCCGAGACCGACGACTGCCCCGGCAGCCATGGCGAGGCTGCGGCCCAGCCGACGGAGGCGGGCGACGTCGTCGTGATGGGCTGCGAGAACGGGCCCGTCGTGTACCGGGACGGCGAGTTCCACAAGGTGGACGTCGAGACCGAGTACCAGCGCTCCGGGAACCTGTTCGGGCTGCATGACTCGCCCATCGTCCTGGGGACTACAAGGTCGAGGAGGAGCCGAAGGAGGCCGTCGAGCGGCCCACGGAGATCGCCCTCATCGACACCCGCACCGATGAGCTCACCACCGTGGACCTCGGCTCCTCCTACTGGTTCCGCTCGCTCGGCCGCGCCGAGGACGGCTCCGCGGTCGTGCTGACCTACGACGGCGAGGTCAACGTGATCGACGAGGAGACCGGTGAGGTCACCGACGCGGAGGCCCAGAAGCTCGTGGCCGTCGACCTGGAGACCGGTGAGACCGTCCTGGAGAAGGACCTGGACTTCGCCCCGGTCGAGATGGCCGTGGTCACCGGCCAGCCGGAGTCCGTGAAGCCCGAGGAGGCTGCGGACGGCTGGAGCGCGAACACGAGCAGTGTGAGCGGGCCGACGAACGGCACCAGCCCGAGGAACAGCCACGCGTGGCTGAAGCCGGCGTCGTGGAGGCGCCGGGCGAGCAGGGCGAGCGAGGGGAGTGCGTGCGTGATCCCCACCAGGAGGACGGCCACGCCCCGGAGGGACAGGTCCGGGGAGCCGAGGATGAACACGTCCAGGGCGGTGGACACGAAGTGAACGGCGGTCTGCAGGAGTCACACGCAGAGCGCCGCGAGCCAGAAGTCGGCGCGGGAGGCGCGCCCGCTGAACTGCGCGTAGCCGGCGTAGTAGCGGCGGATGGCCTGACGCATGGTCATGGTCCGGCCCTCAGTCCTGCCGAGGGGACGCCAGCAGCCCCTGTGCCGCCATTGCCCCGTCGATCAGCCCGCCCGACACCACCGGGTGCCGGAGGTGGCCGACCCCGCGGACGGGCGGGTCGTCGTCGTGGTGGGTCGGCCGCATGGGGCGGGCCGTGGTCGTGGCCGTCATGGTTCCCCCTCGCATCACGTGTGACATGCGTCATCCTGCCATGGCGGGTGGACGGGTCAGGCCCCCTGTGGACAGGCCTCGATGATCATCAACGGGTGCTCCGCCGCGTCGAACGGGCGGCCGCGCCAGTCGCTCCAGACGCGGTCCACCGCCAGCCCCGCCGCCGCAAGGTCCTGGGTCACCTGCTCCACGGAGCGGAACTGCAGGTGCTCCTCACCCTCGCTGACCACGCCCTCGTCCGGATACTCGGTGCGCCAGCGGTGCACGACGACACCGTCCGCGTCCGGCGCGGTCGTCGTCGTAGGCGCGGCGGTTCGTCTCGGCCGGGTCCAGATGCATGGACGGCACCGTATCCTGAAGATGACTGCATCCCCCGGCAGCTGGACCACGAGGAGTTCGACCAGCGGCTCGAGGGCTGAGCCGCCGCCGTCACCGCTGAGCCGTGCCGCGGGGCCCGGCCGCCCACACCACGAAGACGCAGAAGCGCCTGGCCGGCTGGGCGCAGGGCGTATCTCCTCAATGGGCACGCACCCATGGCGGCAGTTCAGTGCGTCAGGCCTCTTGGCCGTGGCTGCTGTAGACCACGATCGGCGCTCCACTGGGATCACGCGTGCTCTTCCACACGGTCATGCCGATTCGTTCGGCCACGCGACGGGAAGCCATGTTGTCGGGGTTGATGATCGCGGTGACCATCGTTGCGTCGAGGGTCTCGAACCCGTATCGCAGGCAGGCAGAGGCCCCCTCGGTTGCCAGTCCTTGTCCCTGGCGTTCTGGCAGGACGTGGTAGCCGACCTCGAGGACCTCTTGGCCGTCGACGTTCTGCCAGGTCAGGCCGCAGTCACCGATGAAGTCGCCGGTGGTCCGGTGTTCGATGACCCACAGGCCGAACCCATGCGTGGCGTAGTTGTCCTTCGACCAGTTGATCCACCGCTGCACCTCGTTGCGCGACTTGGCTCGCGGGTAGTAGCGCATGACCTCCGCGTCTCCGAGGAGCCTGCACATGTCGTCGAGGTCAGCGTCGGTCATGCACCGGAACGTGAGTCGATCTGTGGGTTGCGGGATCATCCGACGACCTTACCGACGGCACTGGACCGGCTTCTTGTCTTCGGTATGCGCGTGAAATCGCCCCCGCAGTCCGCCGCGCTCACCCCACGAAGACGCAGAAGGGGTGGCCGGCCGGGTCCGCGAACACGTACAGGGGTTCCTCCTCGTCGTCGGAGCGGTCCAGGACGAGGCGCCCGCCCAGGCGCAGGGCGTGGTCGTGGGCCGCGTCGAGGGAATCGCGGTCCGGCACGGTGAAATCCAGGTGCAGCTGCATCGGCACCTCGGGTGACGGCCACGTGCTGGGCTTCAGTTCCTCGGTGCGCTGGAATGTCAGGACGCGGCGGCCGTCGTCGTCCAGCAGCACGAGCCAGTCCGCGCTGTCCGGCTCGCGACCGTCCGCGAGCTCGTCGCCCGTGCGGTAGTGGAGACCGAGGAGCTCGCGGTAGAAGTCCGCGACGGAACGGATGTCGACGGCGTCGATCACAGGCTGCTGGAGCACGGGGCGGCTGACCATGGCCACACCTTAAGCAACCTCGGTGTCCGCGTCAGCGTCTCGGCCTCAGTCGACGTCATCGAGCCCCGCATCCATCCACCGCGCGGCCGGCACGACGGCGGCCAGCGAGACCACCGCCAGGACCTGCCACCCCGCGAGCGCCCAGCCGACCCCGAGCGTCGCCCCGAGCGCACCTCCCGCGAGGGTCGCCAGCGGCACGGAGCCCCGGGTGAGGGTGCGGCGCATCGCGGTGACCCGCCCGAGCGTGCCCTCGGGGCAGGCACGGGCGGTCACGGCGGCCTGGGTGATGTTCCCGAGCAGGACCATGAACCCCCAGAGGGCGGCGCCGGCCAGCAGCCACGGCCCGGCATGAGCGCGGTCGGCGTAGGCCAGCAGGTGCAGCCCCACGGCCACGGCGCAGCCGACCGAGCCGAGGAGGATGCACCGGCGCTCGCCCAGGGCGACGTCCGTGGCGGACCGGCCCCCCGCGTCGAGGGCGTTGGAGGCGACCAGCCACCGCGCCCGTCCTTCCGGCGGCGGGGGCGTCCCAGTGTCAGGGCCGCGTTCGGTGTCGCTGTCGATCACCACGAGTGCGCCACCTCCTGCAGCACCGCCCCGACGCCGCCCTCACGGTTCGTCACACGGGTCTGCCCCGGCCCGCCGCGCCCCGGAGAGGCTCCGGCCGGTCTCGCGTGGCGCGGCGGCGGCTCATATGACGCGCGAGCCGGCCGTCCGCTGGACTCGCGGCGGCCCGCCGCGTGGGATGGGTGCACCACCCATCCAGAGCGGCCGAGAGATCTGGCTCGACGACGCCGCAGCAACCCGCCCGCCGCACCCGGACCCCCGGGAACGGCAGGTCCGGTGCTACCGCCAGGACCGATGGAGGAGAGCAGATGCCCCGTCACGCCACACAACAAGTCCACGCCGGCTACGAGCCCGCCGCACCCCACCGGCCGGTCGTCCCGCCCATCCACCAGACCACGGCGTTCCGTTTCCCGGACCACGCCACGGCGGCATCGATGTTCCGGCTCGAGACCCCCGGCTTCACCTACAGCCGCACGGGCAACCCGACCGTCGCGGTGTTCGAGAACCGCCTCGCCGCACTGGAGGGCGGCATCGGCGCGATCGCCACGGCCACCGGCCAGGCCGCCGTCGCGCTGTCCCTGCTGGCGCTGCTGCAGGGCGGCAAGCACCTGGTCGCCTCCAGCCAGCTCTACGGGGGCACCGTCGACCTGCTGACGGACACGTTCGCGGACTTCGGCATCGAGGTCACCTTCGCGGACCCGGCGGACCCGCCCGCGTGGGCCGCCGCGGTCCGGCCCGACACCCGCGCGTTCTTCCTCGAGGCCATCACCAACCCGCTCGCCACCCTCCCGGACCTGCCCGCGCTCGCGGGCCTCGCCCACGCGGCCGGTGTGCCCGTGGTGGTGGACAGCACCCTCGCGACGCCGGCCCTCTACCGGCCACTGGAGCACGGCGCCGACGTCGTCGTGCACTCGGCTACCAAGTTCCTCGGCGGGCACGGCGCGGTGCTCGGCGGCGCGATCGTGGACGGCGGCACGTTCGACTACGGCGCGGCGCCGGACCGGTGGCCGCAGCTGGCCCGGCCCAAGGCCCGCTACGGCGGGCAGACGCTGGTCGAGCGGCACGGCCGCGGCGCCTACCTGACGCTGGCCCGCAGCAAGTTCCTGCACGACCTCGGCCCCACCCTCGCCCCCGCGAGCGCGGCGCAGTTCATCCAGGGGCTCGAGACGCTCGACCTGCGCGTGGCCCGCCACACCGCCACCGCCCTGGCCGTGGCCGAACACCTGGCCGGTCACCCCGCGGTCGCGCGGGTGCACCACCCCGGCGTGGCCGGGCATCCCAGCGCGGCGCTGGCCGCCCGCGACTTCCCGGACGGCGTCGGCTCGGTGTTCTCCTTCGACCTGGCCTGCGGCCCCGAGACCGTGGCCCCGTTCCTCGACGCGCTCGAGCTGTTCCAGCTGGTGGTCAACGTCGGCGACGCCCGGTCCCTCGTCTCCCACCCGGCAACCATGACGCACTGTCGCCTGACGCGGCAGCAGCGCGAGGCCGCCGGGATCGCCGAGACCACCGTCCGGCTCTCCATCGGGCTGGAGTGTCCCGACGACCTGATCGCGGACCTGGACCGTGCCCTGGCCGTGGTGTCCGCCGCCGGGCCGTCCGTCCCCGCCGCCACGCCCGCCGTCCCCGAGACCGCCGCCGTCACCCAGGAGGTGCGCTGAGATGACCGCCGTCCACCACACCACCCGCTCCGTCTCCCGTCCCGCCGTCCGCGGCTTCACCACCACCGCCGTGCACGCCGGCCAGGAGCCCGACCCGCTGACCGGCGCCGTGGTGCCGCCGATCTACCAGACCAGCACCTTCGTGCAGGACGGCATCAACGTGCTGCGCGCCGGGCACGAGTACAGCCGCGGCTCCAACCCGACCCGGAACGGCTTCGAGACCCAGCTCGCCGCCCTCGAGCACGGCGACCGGGCGTTCGCGTTCGCCTCCGGGCTCGCCGCCGAGGACGCCCTCCTGCGGGCCGTGCTGCGCCCCGGCGACCACATCGTGCTGGGCGGCGACGGCTACGGCGGCACCCACCGCCTCATCACCACCGTCCTCGAGCCGTGGGGCGTGTCCAACACCCCCGTGGACATCACCGACACGACGGCGGTCGCCGCGGCCGTCCGCCCCGGCCGCACCGCGCTGCTGTGGGTGGAGACGCCGTCCAACCCGCTGCTCGGCATCGCGGACCTGGCCGCCTGGGCGCAGATCGCCCACGACGTCGGTGCGCTGCTGGTCGTGGACAACACGTTCGCCTCGCCCTACCTCCAGCGGCCCCTCGACCTCGGCGCGGACGTGGTGGTGCACTCCACCACCAAGTACATCGGCGGGCACTCGGACGTGCTCGGCGGGGCCGTGGTGGTGGCCGACCGCGAGTTCCGTGGCCGGGCACTGGCCGAGGCGGTGACCTACCAGCAGTTCGCCGCCGGCGCGGTCGCCGGCCCGCAGGACTCCTACCTCGCCGCCCGCGGCCTCAAGACGCTCGGCCTGCGCATGGACCGGCACGGCGCCAACGCCGCCGCGCTCGCGGGCTGGCTGCAGGGCCGCCCCGAGGTCGCCCAGGTCTTCTACCCCGGGCTGCCCGACCACCCGGGCCACGACCTCGCCGCGCGGCAGATGGACGGCTTCGGCGGCATGGTCTCCATCCGGCTGGCCGGGGGAGAGGGCGCGGCCCGCGCCTTCGCTGAGGCCACCGAGCTGTTCGCGCTCTCGGTCAGCCTCGGCGGGGTCGAATCGTTGCTCTGTTACTCCTCCGAGATGACCCACGCCTCCGTGCGGGGCACGCCCCTGGCCGTCCCCACGGACCTGGTCCGGCTCTCCGTCGGCATCGAGGACGTGGCCGACCTGCAGGCGGACCTCGAGGCCGGCCTCGAATGCGCCGCACGCGTCGCCGCCGGCCGCGGGACGCCGTCGTCGTCCGCAGTGCCCCGTCCCGCCC
>NZ_JAKRNH010000042.1:0-18829 GCF_022346985.1 Micrococcus sp. ACRRV | reverse complement strand
GCGGGGGCCTGGAGGGCCGGCGCTGCCTCCCCAGCGGCGGGGGCCGAGGCCTCGGCCTGGGCGGGTGCGCCCTCACGGCACGCGTCGAGGTCGGAGCGCAGCCGGTCGTTCTCCTCGGTCAGCCGCTTGAGCTCCTCGACGACCTCGTCGAGGAAGTCCTCGACCTCCTCGCGGTCGTAGCCCTCACGGAACTTCGTGAGCTGGAACTCCTTGTTGACCACGTCTTCCCAGGACAGCACCACAGGCGGTCACCTCTCTCTGCGGATCGGCCGGCGCCGGCGATCGGATGCGGCCGGCCACCGCCGGTCTCACGATGCTTGACCCTACCACCGGGCCCCTGCGCCGACGGGGACCCGCAAGCGGCGCCCGGCGGCCGGCGCCGGCGTCGCTCAGGCCAGCGTCAGCACCAGCACGCGGAGCAGCACGACACCCAGGAAGACCACCAGGAACGCGACGTCCAGGCCGACCCCGCCGAGGGTCAGGGGCGGGATGCGGCGGCGCAGCGCCCGCAGCGGCGGGTCGGTGAGCGCGTAGACGCCGCTCGCGGCGACCAGCACAGGGCCCGACGGCCGCCACGAGCGGGCGAACGAGCGCGTCACGTCGAGGACGATCCGCACGGTCAGCACCGCCATGTAGGCGGTGAGGACGAAGTAGAGCAGGGCGAAGACGAGCTGCACGGGTCAGTCGTTGTCGTAGGGCGCGTCCCCGTCACGGCCGGCGGGCGGCTCCTCGCCGACGACCTCCACGGAGGACGGGGTGAGCAGGAACACCTTGCTCGTGATGCGGGAGATGGACCCGTGCAGGCCGAACACCAGCCCGGCCGCGAAGTCGACCAGGCGCTTGGCCTCGTTCTCGCCGAGGTCGGTGACGTTCATGATGACCGGGGTGCCCGTGCGGAACGCCTCGCCGATGCGCTTGGCGTCGTTGTAGGAGCGCGGGTGGACGGTGGACAGGGTGCGCACGGCATCTCCTTCGGCCGACGGGGCGGCGGCTCGCTTGATGGGGGTGACCGGGGCGCGGTGGCCCGGGTCGGCGGTCTCGGGGCGGGACGCCGCGCGGCGCGGGGCCGGCTCGGCCGCGGCGGCGGCCGTGGATCCGGCGTGCGAGGGCGTCGACGGCTCGTCGAACTCCTCGTCCTCCGGCTCGAGCCGGGGCGCGGGCTCGGCGACGCGGCGGGCCTCGACGGGCTCACGCCGCGGGGCTGCGTCCACGGCCTCGTGCCGCGGGTCGTCGTCGTACTCGTCCCCGTCGGCCAGGCCGAGGTAGATCATCGTCTTCTTCAGGCCGCCGGCCATGTCGCTGTCCTCCACCGCGTCGGTTCGGCCCCCAGCGGGGGCGCGTCGTTCGTCGTCCAGTGCCGCGCCGTCACGCCGCGGGGCTGCCGGGCGCGTGTCGGCACGTGGGTCACACGCTATCCCACGGCCCCACGGGCGCCGAGGATGTCCGAGCCCACCCGGACGTGTGTCGCCCCCGCGGCCACGGCGGCCTCGAGGTCGCCCGACATGCCCATGGAGAGGGCGTCGGCGTCGGGGTGCTCCGCACGGACCCGGGCGGACAGCGCCGCGAGCCGGGCGAACGCCGCCGCAGGGTCCGCCGCGCGGGGGGCCACGCACATCAGGCCCCGCAGGCGCAGGCCGTCGGCGGCGGCGATCGCGCGGGCCAGCTCCGGCACGTCCTCCGGGGCCGCGCCGCCCCGGGGCCCGATGCCCTCCGGGCGGTCCTCGTCCGCGCGGTCGTCCACGTCGACCTGCACGAGGCAGTCCAGCGCCGACACGGCGTCGGCCCCCTCGCGCTCGCGCCGCAGCACCACGGCGCGGGACAGCGCGTCGACGAGGTCCAGCCGGTCCACGGAGTGCACCGCGGACGCGTAGCGGGCCACGTGCTTGGCCTTGTTCGTCTGCAGCTGCCCGATGAAGTGCCACGCGGGGGCCGGCACGCCGGCCCCGCCCAGGGCCTCCGCGACGGCGGCCGCCTTCGGACGTGCCTCCTGGTCTCGGTTCTCGCCCACATGCCGCACACCCAGACCCGCGAGGGCGACCACGTCCTCCGCCGGGTGCGTCTTCGACACGACGATCAGCTCCGGGAGGTCCGCCCGGCCGGCCGCGGCCGCGGCGTCCGCGATCCGCCGCCGGACGGCGTCCAGCCCGGCGGCGATCTCGGCGACGCGCGGGTCGTCCTGCAGGGGCTCAGCCACGGGCGTCGCCCGCGTCGTGGTCCTGGTCGACGTCGGCCGGGGTCGTCCAGACGAGCCCGGCGAACCGGCCCCGACCCGGCGCACGCCGATGGGAGAACACCCGCTCGTCCGTGAAGGTGTCCAGGGCGATGCGCTCGACGGCCACGCCCCGCGCCCGCAGGACCGCCTGGGCGCCCGAGGCCAGGGCCAGGGCCGGCGTGCCCCAGCTCGTGGTCGCCTCCAGCTCGGGGATGCGGGCGACAGCCTCGTCCTGCATGGCCTGCGGGACCTCGTAGGACTCCCCCGAGATGCCCGGGCCGATCCACGCCTTGAGGCCGAAGGCCCCCGCGGAGCCCTCGGGGCGCAGCGCGAGCAGGGCGTCCACCGTGTTCTCCAGGACCCCGTCCAGCAGGCCGCGCCGACCGGCGTGGGCCACGGCGGTCGCCCCCGTGAGGCCGTCCACGAACACGACCGGCAGGCAGTCGGCGACCATGACGGCCAGCGGCGTGTGGCCGTCCGGGCTCACCGAGGCGTCCGCGGTGGGCGCGAAGCCCTCCTCCCAGCCGGGTCCGGCGGTGACGACGTCCACCGAGTGGACCTGCTCCAGGTAGAAGACGGATCCGCGCGGCACACCCATGGCGTCCTCCACGCGATGGCGGGCCGCGACGACGTCCGCCCGGGCCTGCTCCTGCTCCGCGCCGAGGATGTGGAACGCGAGGCTGCCGGCCTCGGCGGAGGTCCAGGCGACGTGCGCCACGCGCCCCCGCGCGTCGGCACGGAGGTCCTCACGGTGCACGAAAGGGCCGGACGGGACCGGCTGCGTCCCGACCGGCCCTCCCGCGAGGCTCACTTGAGGAAGTCCGGCACGTCGAGGTCGGAGGAGCCGAACTCCGGCTCCACGACCGTGGGCAGGTCCTGCTGGGCCCGCTGCGGCGCGGCGGGCTGCTGCGGGGCGGCGGGCTGCTGAGTCGCGGCCGGCTGGGCGGGGGCTCCGCCGAAGGCCGAGGAGCTGTTCAGCGGCATGGTGCCGGGCACGGACGGACGCTGCGGCGCGGCCTGCTGCGAGACCGGAGCCTGCTGGGCCTGCTGGGCGGGCTGCTGCGGCGCGGCGGCGCGCTGCGGGGCGGCCTGCTGCTGGAACGGCGCCGCGGGGGCAGAGGTGGCGTCCACCTTGTCGAAGCCGGCGGCGATGACGGTGACGCGGACCTCGTCGCCGAGGGCGTCGTCGATGACCGCGCCGAAGATGATGTTGGCCTCGGGGTGCGCGACCTCCTGCACCAGCCGGGCGGCCTCGTTGATCTCGAACAGGCCGAGGTCGGAGCCGCCCTGGATGGAGAGCAGCACGCCGTAGGCGCCGTCGATGGACGCCTCGAGCAACGGGGACGCGATGGCCAGCTCGGCCGCCTTGACGGCGCGGTCCTCGCCCTGGGCGTGGCCGATGCCCATCAGCGCGGAGCCCGCGCCCTGCATCACGGACTTCACATCGGCGAAGTCGAGGTTGATCAGGCCCGGGGTGGTGATGAGGTCGGTGATGCCCTGCACGCCGGAGAGGAGCACCTGGTCCGCCTGGCGGAAGGCGTCCATGACGGAGACGTTGCGGTCCGAGATGGAGAGCAGACGGTCGTTCGGGATGACGATCAGGGTGTCGACCTCGTCGCGCAGCGCGTCGATGCCGTTCTCCGCGGAGCCGGCGCGACGGCGGCCCTCGAAGGTGAACGGGCGGGTGACGACGCCGATGGTCAGGGCGCCCAGCGAGCGGGCGATGCGGGCCACGACGGGGGCGCCGCCGGTGCCGGTGCCGCCGCCCTCGCCCGCGGTCACGAAGACCATGTCGGCCCCCCGCAGGACCTCCTCGATCTCCTCCGCATGGTCCTCGGCGGCCTGGCGACCGACCTCGGGGTTGGCGCCGGCGCCGAGGCCGCGGGTGAGCTCGCGGCCCACGTCCAGCTTGACGTCGGCGTCCGACATCAGGAGCGCCTGGGCGTCCGTGTTGATGGCGATGAACTCCACACCGCGGAGCCCCACCTCGATCATGCGGTTGACGGCGTTGACGCCGCCGCCGCCGATGCCGACGACCTTGATGACGGCCAGGTAGTTCTGGGGTGCAGCCACGGTGTCCATTCCCTTTGCTCGAGGATTCGGTGCCCTCGCCCACGTCGCGAGGGCGAGGTCGGCGGCGGCGCCTTCAAGTCAGAATGGAAGGTCGACGCGCGCGTGCTCGATCCCACCGTACTGGGAGGACCTCCCGCGACGCAAAGAATTCCGCATGATGGCGCGCCTGGCGGCGTGCTGATCTCCACCTTCACGCGAAACTTGAACCTCGCGGCATCGGCCGATGCCCACGCCGCCGTGCCAGATCTCGAGGGCTGCGAAGTTCACCCTCACGTCGAAGGTGAAGCTCCTTGCAGGCGGATCAGCGCGTGACGGGCCGATCCGGGACGGACACGTCCACCTCACGCACCCCGCGCGCGTCCTCGAGGCCGTCCAGCAGCGCCTGCGCGACCGCGGCCTTGCGCTCCGGTTCGGACGCGTCCCCCCAGACCAGGGTCCGGCCGCCGCCCAGGTCGAGCCGCACCTGCTCGGGGCTCCCCGCATCCACGCCGCGCACCCGATCCCGGACGCCGTCCGGCAGGGCGCGCAGGACGGTGGCCGCCGAGGCGCGCACGTCGGGACCGGCCGTGAGGAGCGCCTCCGGGGCCGACGGCAGCGCCCCTCCCTCCTCGCCCTCCCCCGGGAGGGCCGAGACCGGGACGGAGCCGAGCACGGAGCCGTCCTCGAGGAGCACCTGCGCCCGGTCGCCGCCGGCGGAGCGCGCCACCGGCGCCAGCTCCTCGATGCGCACCTCCAGGGCCGTGGGCGGCACGGCGACGGTCCTCGCCGACGCGACGCCCGGCATGCCGGAGAGCAGATCCCCCGCGGAGGAGGAGCCGATGCGCGGCAAGGGGACCCCCCGCAGCGGCGCCACCCGCTCCTCCACCGCGGCACGGTCCACCAGGCGCGTGCCGGTCACGTCGATCCGGTCGACGGCCAGGAGGGGCGACGCGAACACCGCCCACGCGGCCAGGGCCAGCGCCGCGAACACCGCGGCCAGCATGCCCGCGCGTCGGCGGCGGCGCTCCCGGGCCGAGCGCCCCGGGAAGGCCACCACCGTGGATCCGGTGCCGGACCCTGCGCGACGACCCCGCCGGCTCACGCGTCGACGGACGGGTCCGCGGCGAGCGCCGCCACGAGGTCCGGCCCCAGGGCCGTCACGTCGCCCGCGCCCATGGTGAGGATGACGTCGCCCTCGCGGGCGCCGGCGGCGAGCTCGCGGACCGCGGCCGCCCGGTCGACCGCGACCGTGCGGTCCGCGGGGTCCGGCGTGGTGAGGGCCCGGGTGATGAGGGTCGCGTCGACGCCCTCCATGGGCTCCTCGCGCGCCGCGTACACGGGCAGCACGCGCACCCGGTCCGCGCCGGAGAGCGCCGCGGCGAACTCCGCCGCGAAGTCCCGGGTCCGGGAGAACAGGTGCGGCTGGAACAGGACGTGGACGCGGCCCTCGCCGGCCACGGCCCGAGCCGCGGAGACGGCGGCGACCACCTCGGTCGGGTGGTGCGCGTAGTCGTCGAAGACGCGGACTCCACGCTCGGCGCCCCGGAACTCGAACCGCCGGGCCGTGCCGCGGAACTGCTCCAGCCCGTGAACGGCCTCTCGGAGCGACATGCCGGCGCGGACCGCCGCCAGGGCGACGGCGGCGGCGTTCAGGGCGTTGTGCCGGCCCGGGACCTGCAGTCGCACCTCGGCGGACGTGCCGTCCGCGAGGGTGAAGCGGGCGCGCTGCCCCACGCCGGACTCCCCCGGCTCCACGGTGACGCCGTCGACCAGCAGGTCCGGCTCGACGCCGTCGCGCGGCCCCGTGCCGTAAGTCACCACCGCGGCCCGGGCGTGCTCATGCGCCCACGCCGCCAGGCCTGCCGCGCCCTCATCGTCGAGGCAGGCCACGAGGGCGCCGCCGTCCTCCGCCGCGGGCAGCTGTCCGGCGAAGACGCGGAACACCTCGTGCACGGCCTCCTCGGTGCCGTAGTGGTCGAGGTGGTCCGCCTCGACGGTGGTGACCACGGCGATCGTCGTCGGGTAGTTCACCAGGGTGCCGTCGGACTCGTCGGCCTCCGCCACGAACCACTCCCCGGCGCCCGCACGGGCGTTGGTGCCCAGCCCGGCGACGGCGGCGCCGACCGCGAACGTGGGGTCCCAGCCGGCGTCGGTGAACGCCATGGCGGCCATGGAGGAGGTGGTGGTCTTGCCGTGCGTGCCCGCCACGGCGAGGACACGGTGGCCCTCCATGGCCAATGCCAGGCCCTCGGAGCGGTGCAGCACGCGCAGCCCGCGGGCCACCGCGGCGTCGTGCTCCGGGTTGCCCGGACCGGCGATGGACGAGGCGATCACGGTGGTGACGTCGTCGCCGACGTGCGCGGCGTCGTAGCCCACGGTGATCCGCGCCCCGCCGGCGGCGAGGTCGTGCATGACCGGGAGGTCCTTGGCGTCCGAGCCGGAGATCGCGACGCCCTGGTCCTGCAGGATGCGGGCCACGCCGGACACGCCCACCCCGCCGATGCCGAGCAGGTGCACCCGGCCCAGCGCCGCGACGCGCTCCCGGCGGGCGCGCTCCTCGGGGGTCTGCTGCGTGGTCATCGGCGGGCTCCTTCCCGGGCCGCCTCGCGCACGAGGTCGGCCGTCCTGACGTCGGCGTCGCGCACGCCCAGGCGCGCGGCGGCCTCTCCCATGGCGGCGAGGCGCTGGGGGTCGGTGGCCAGGGGGATCAGCTCCCGGCGCACCCAGTCGGCGCGGAACGTCTCGTCCCGCACCAGCAGGGCCCCGCCGGCGTCGACCACGGGGCGGGCGTTGAGCGCCTGCTCGCCGTTGCCCACGGGCAGGGGCACGAAGACGGCGGGCAGGCCCACGGCGGCGATCTCGCAGACCGTGCCGGCACCGGAGCGGGCGACGATCAGGTCGGCGGCGGCGTAGGCCTTCTCCATGCCGTCGAGGTACTCGCGCTGCACGTAGCCGGGGCGCGTCACGCGCTGGCCGGCCTCATCCGTGAGCTCCTTGCCGCGGCCGGTCAGGTGGAACACCTGCAGGCCGGCGCCGAGGAGGTCGTCCAGGCTCTCCCGCACGGTCCGGTTCACGTTCAGGGCGCCGGAGCTGCCACCGGTCACGACGACCGTGGTCCGCTCCGGGTCGAGGCCCAGCTCGGCGCGGGCGGCGTCCCGGGCCGCGGCGCGGTCCAGGCCGGAGATCTCCGGGCGCATGGGCATGCCGACCCACTGCGCCTTCGGCAGGCGGGTGTCCGGCAGGGCGGTGCCCACGCGGGCGGCGCGCAGCGCGCCCACCCGGTTGGCCAGTCCCGGCCGCGCGTTGGCCTCGTGGACGACGACGGGCACGCCGGCGCGGGAGGCGGCGAGGTACATCGGCGTGGACACGTAGCCGCCGACGCCGACGAGCACGTCCGCGCCGCGGCGGCGGAGGATCTCCCCGGCCTGCCGGACGGAGGCCTGGAAGCGCCCGGGGAACCGCACGACGTCCATGGAGGGTCGGCGGGGCATGGGCACCCGCTCGACGAAGTCCAGCTCGTACCCGGCCTGGGGCACCAGCCGGGTCTCCATCCCGGAGGCGGTGCCGACCATCGTGCACACCGTGGACGGGTCCTGACGGCCCAGCGCCCGGGCGATGGCGAGCATCGGTGAGATGTGGCCGGCGGTGCCGCCGCCGGCCAGGACCACGCGCAGCGGGCGGGAGGCGTCGTTCGGGGTGGTCATCGGGACTCCTGGGGTGAGGCGGACGAGGCGGGGTCGGCGGCGGACGCCTCCGCGGCGGGCAGCAGGTCCCGCTCGTGGCGTGCGAAGGAGAGCACCACGCCGACGGCCGCCAGCGACAGGGTCAGCGCAGATCCACCATAGGAGATGAAGGGCAGCGGCACGCCGACCACGGGCAGCAGGCCGGTGACCATCGCGATGTTCATCGCCGCCTGGCCGACGATCCACGCCAGGATGCCCCACGTCGCGAGCCGCACGAAGGTGGACGACGCGCCGGCCGCCACCCGGTACATCCCGACGGCCAGTCCCACGAAGCAGGCGAGCACCAGCAGCGTGCCGACGAGCCCGAGCTCCTCACCGAGGATGGTGAAGATGAAGTCGTTCTCCGCCTCGGGGATGTAGTTCCACTTCTGGCGGGACTGCCCGAGGCCCACGCCCCACCAGCCGCCGGAGGCCAGCGCGTAGATGCCGTGGTCCGGCTGCATGCAGGGGTCGCCCTGCAGCCCCTCGCAGCCGAAGAGCCACGCCTGGACGCGCTCCATGCGGTTGGCCGCGAACACGGTCATCCCCAGCGCCGCGACGACGCCGATCCCCGCGAGGACGGCGAACACCCGGCCGGGGGTGCCGGCGACGAACAGGATGACGGCGAGGATGAAGGCCAGGATGAGGGCGGTGCCGAGGTCGCGCCCCTTGAGCACCAGCAGGATCAGGGCCACGCCGAACGGCAGCACGGGCACGAGCGCATGCGAGACCAGGTGGACCAGCCGCTCCTTGCGCTGCAGCACGGCGGCCGCCCAGAGCGCCATGGCGAGCTTGGCCGCCTCCGAGGGCTGGAACGTGACCGGGCCGAGCTGGAGCCAGTTGGTGTTGCCGTTCACCTCCTTGCCCAGCGGGGTGAAGGCCACGAGCGCCAGGAGCAGGAACGCGAACAGGTAGGCGGCCCACGCGAGGCGGCGGTACAGGTCGACAGGCAGGCGGCGGAGGACGGCCAGCAGGACGGCCCCACCGAGGGCCCATCCGCCCTGGCGCAGGAACAGGCCGTAGGATCCGCCGGAGCTGGAGATGGCCTCCACCGACGAGGCGGAGAGCACCATGACCAGGCCGAGCACCGTCAGGACGGCGGTGCACAGCCCGATCAGCAGGGCGGCCCAGTCCAGGGCCCGCCGGCCCTCGAGCGCGCCCCAGAACCCGGCCAGGCGCGGGCGCACGGCGGTCCGGGCGCTGGCACGCGAGGACGCCTCGGGGCGGGTGGCGGTGGACGGCATGGGGCTCCTGGTCTGCTCGGTGCGGGCGGTCAGGCCGACGCGTCGGCCTCGGAGTCGACGTCCCAGCCGTGCTCGTGCATGAGCTCGGCCACGGCGGCGATGAATGCGTCGCCCCGCTCCGCGTAGGAGCGGAACTGGTCCATCGACGCCGCCGCGGGGGCCATCAGCACGGTGTCGCCGGGGCGGGCGTGGGCGTCGGCGAGGCGGACGGCCTCGGCCATGACGGCCCGTCCGTCCGGGGAGCCGTGCCCGTCGGCGTCGGCGAGCGGCGCGTGGACGGGGACCTCGGGGGCGTGCGCGGCCAGGGCGCGGCGCAGCTCGGACGTGTCCGTGCCGAGCAGGATGACCTCGCGGAGCCGGCCGGCATGGGCGGAGACGAGCTCGTCGTAGGTGACGCCCTTGGGCAGGCCGCCGGCGATCCACACGACCGACGAGAACGCGGCCAGCGACGCGTCCGCGGCGTGCGGGTTGGTCGCCTTGGAGTCGTTGACCCACATGACGTCGCGGGAGGTCGCCACGAGCTGGATGCGGTGCTCGCCACGGTCGTAGGAGCGCAGCCCCTCCGCGACGGCCTCCGGGGACACGCCCACGGCGCGGGTCAGCGCGGCCGCGGCGCAGGCGTTGGCCACGGTGTGGCGCGGGGCCACGGCGCCGAGGTCGGACCGCTCGGCGAGGGCGATCGCCTCGTGGCGGCGGTTCTCCAGGAACGCGCGGTCCACGATGATCCCGTCCACGACGCCCACGTCGGAGAGCCCGGGGGTGTCCGTGGTGAACCCGACCGCCCGGCAGCCCTCGGCGACGTCGGCACGCTCCACCAGGGTGCGCGTCAGCGCGTCGGCCTCATTGAACACGCACGCCACGGTGGTGCGCTCGTAGACCTTCCCCTTGGCGGCGGCGTACTCCTCCATCGATCCGTGCCAGTCGACGTGGTCCTCGGCCAGGTTCAGGACCGCCGAGGAGGCGGGGACGATCGAGTGGGTCCAGTGCAGCTGGAAGCTGGAGAGCTCGAGGGCCAGCGTGTCGAAGCCCTCCGGGTCCCGGACCGCGTCGAGCACGGGGGTGCCGACGTTGCCGCACGCCAGGGCGCGGCGGCCGTCGGCCCGCAGGATGGCCTCGACCATGGTCACGGTGGTGGTCTTGCCGTTGGTGCCTGTCAGGCACACCCAGTCGGCGGTGCGGCGGCCGGCGCGCTCGCGCACGCGCCAGGCCAACTCCACGTCCGACCAGATCGGCAGGCCCGCCTGGTGGGCCGCCATGAGCAGCGGCTGGTCCGGCCGCCAGCCCGGGGAGGTCACGACCAGGTCCGGGCGCTCGCCGTCCACCTCGGGGAGGGAATGCGTCGCGTCCTCCGAGAGGAGCACGTCGGCCACGCCCACGATCCGCAGGGTGTCCGCCTTGGCGCGGTTCTCCGGGGAGTCGCGGCCGTCCACGACGACGACGCGCGCGCCGAGCTCGGCCAGCGTGTCGGCGGCGGAGAACCCGGAGACGCCGAGCCCGGTGACGACCACGCGCAGGCCGGCCCAGCCGGCGTCGTCCCAGGTGCGCAGGCCGCGGGTGCGGTCCGTGTCGGCGTGCGGGCGCATCACGGGGGCGCTCATCGGGCCACCGCCTGGAGGGCGCCGTGCTGCAGGAGCCACTCGCCGTAGAACAGGGCCAGGCCGATGATCACGCAGACCAGGGAGACCAGCCAGAACCGGACCACCACGGTGACCTCGGCCCAGCCCTTGAGCTCGAAGTGGTGCTGCAGGGGCGCCATGAGGAACACGCGCTTGCCGCCGGAGATCTTGAACCACCCGACCTGGATGATCACCGAGAGGGTGATGGCCACCATCAGGCCCGCCAGGATGACCACGAGGATCTCGGTGCGGGAGAGGATCGCCAGGCCGGCGAGGGCGCCGCCGAGGCCGAGGGACCCGGTGTCGCCCATGAAGATCTTGGCCGGGGACGTGTTCCACCAGAGGAAGCCGAGGAGCGCGCCCGTGAGGACCGCGGCGAGCAGGCCCAGGTCCATGGGGTCGCGCACCACGTAGCAGGCCTCCGCGCCCTCGGTGAGACCGCAGGACTGGCTCGCCTGGAACAGCGAGACGAGCACGTACGCGCCGGTGACCATGGCGGTGGCGCCGGTGGCCAGGCCGTCGAGGCCGTCCGTCAGGTTCACCGCATTGGTGGTGGCGGTGGTGATGATGTTGGACCAGATCACGAACAGGACCACGCCCACCACCGGGCCCGCGAACGCGAGCTCGAGCCACGGGATGTCCCGGACGAAGGAGACCGCCGTCGACGCGGGGGTCACGCCGTCCGCGTTCGGGAAGAGCAGGGCGAGCACGGCGAACGCGGTGCCGATCAGGCCCTGCAGGATGATCTTTCCCTTGGGGGTGAGGCCCAGGGAGCGCTGCTTGGCGATCTTCGTGTAGTCGTCGATCCAGCCCACGAACGCCATGCCCACGGTGAGCAGCAGCACGATCCAGCCCGACGCCGTGGGGCCGGCGAGCTCGGAGCCGAGCAACGCGAGGATCCCGTGCGTGAGGAGGTAGCCGAGCACGAGCGCCGAGATGATCACGAAGCCGCCCATGGTCGGCGTGCCGCGCTTCGACTTGTGCGTCTGCGGGCCGTCATCGCGCACCTGCTGGCCGTAGCCCCGCTTGACGAGGTACCGGATGAACAGGGGCGTGCCGAGGCCGGAGAGGATGAGGCCGAGGACGCCTCCGATGAGCAGACCGATCACGGGCGCGTCTCCTTGGTGGTGTCGGAGGGGGAGGCGGTCGAGGGGGTGACGTCGGCGGCGGCCAGGCGGTCGCCGAGGGCGGCCAGGCCGACGCCGTTGGAGGACTTCACGAGCACGATGTCCCCGGGCTGGAGGGCCTCGGCCAGGAAGGCCTCGGCCTGCTCGACGTCGTCGACGAAGTGCGCCTCGTCCCCCCAGCTGCCCTCGTTCATCGCGCCGATGTAGAGGGGGCGCGCGCCGGCGCCCACCACGAGGAGCTGGGAGATGTTCAGGCGGACCACGGACTCGCCGACGAGCGTGTGCTCGCGGATGCGGGCGTCGCCGAGCTCGAGCATCTCCCCCAGGACGGCCCACGTGCGCCGGCCCGAGGACCGGCCGAGGGTGGCCAGGGTCCGCAGGGCGGCGCGCATGGACTCGGGGTTGGCGTTGTAGGCGTCGTTGATGATGCTCACGCCGTCGGCGCGCTCGGTGCGCTCCATGCGGTGGCGGCTCGTGGGGCCGAGGCCGTCGAGGCCGCGGGCGATGTCCGCGGGGTCCATTCCCGCGGCCTGCGCGGCGGCCGCCGCCGCGAGCATGTTGTGGGCGTGGTGCAGGCCGGTCAGGCCGGCGCGCACGGCGTGGCGCGGGGCGTCCAGGTCGGCACCCAGCTGCAGGTCGAACACGGGGCGCTCCTCGGCGTCCGCGGTGAGGGCACGGGCCACGGCGAGGCCCGACGCGCGGCCGGCGGCCACGTCCTCGGCGGCCGCCGCGGCGCCCGACTCCTCGGTGGAGAACCACACGACCGGGGCCTGCGTGCGGGAGGCCATGGCGGCCACGCGGCCGTCGTCGCGGTTGAGCACGGCGACGCCGTCCGGGCCGAGGGCCTCCACCAGCTCGCCCTTGGTCTTCGCGATGTTCTCCACGCCGCCGAAGCTGCCGGCGTGGGCGGTGCCCACCATGAGCACCACGCCGATGTCCGGGGTTACGACGTCGCACAGGTAGGCGATGTTGCCGACGTGGTCGGCGCCCATCTCCACGACGAGGTAGCGGGTGTCCAGCGCGGCGCGGAACACCGTCAGGGGCACGCCGACCTCCCCGTTGAACGAGCCGACCGGGGCCACGGTGGGCCCCTGGGTGGACAGCAGCGCGGCGAGGAGGTCCTTGGTCGTGGTCTTGCCCGCCGAGCCCGTGATGCCGATGACCGTGGTCGGCGAGTGCTCGCGGATGCGCCGGACCACCTCGCGGGCCAGCGCGCCCATCGCGAGCACCGCGTCGGCGACGAGGATGGCAGGGTGCGCGGCGCCGTCGGCGTCCTGCGTGGGCCGCTCGGCCAGCACCGCGGACGCGCCGGCCGCGAGGGCGGCGTCGATGTAGTCGTGGCCGTCGGCGTGCTCGCCCGGCTTGGCGACGTAGAGGGTGCCCTCCCCCGCGACCTCGCGGGAGTCGGGCGTGACGTGCACGAGGACGGTCTCCGGGTCCAGGGTGGAGGACAGCGTGCCTGAGACGGCCTCGGCGATCTGGGCGGCGGTGAGTGCGATCATTTGCCTGCGACCTTACCCCCGGGGACGCCGGGCTCCTGGGCGTCGCCCGGGCGACGCGCGGCCAGCGCGTCGCGGAGGGCGACGCGGTCGTCGAGCGGCACGAGCGTGCCGTCGTAGTCCATCTCGGTCTCGTGGCCGCGACCGGCCACGAGGATGCCGTCCTCCGGAGCGGCGAGCTCCGCGGCGCGGCGGATGGCCGCGGCGCGGTCGGCGAACTCCTCCACCCGCACCTCGCGCCCCGCCGCGGCGGCGCGGGCCGCCTCCTCCCGGGCCCCCTCGAGCAGCTGCGCGCGGATCGGCGCGGGGTCCTCCGTGTGCGGGGTGTCGTCGGTGACGATCACGACGTCCGCGTGCTCGGCCGCGATCCGGCCCATGAGGGGCCGCTTCGTGGCGTCGCGGTCGCCCGCGGCGCCGAACACGATCAGGGTGCGGCCCGCACGGCCGGCGGCGGCCCGCGCGTCGCCCAGGGCGCGCAGGGCCTGGACCATGCCGTCCGGATTGTGCGCGAAGTCGACGACGGCGTCCGGCTCCCGGCCGACGACCTCCATGCGGCCGGGCACCGCGGCAGCCAGGGGGCCGGTGCCGGCGGGGACGTCCAGCACCGCGGCGAGCTCGTCCAGGCGGTCCTCCCCGAAGGACTCGAGCACCATGAGGGCGGCCAGCGCGGCGTTGGCCACGTTGAACAGGCCCGGCAGGCCCACCGACGCCGGGAGCCGCCGGCCGGTGGCCGCGTGCACGAGGGCGAACCGGTGGCCGAGCCCGTCGGCGACGAGGTCCGTCACCTGCCAGTCCGGGACGACGTCCGGGTGCTCCTCCGCGAGGGCGCCCGGGGTCGGCGAGGCGGCCCCGAGGGCCAGGGTGGTCACGGGGGCGCCGGCCCGGCGGGCCGTCTCCACGCCCCAGCGGGGCCCCTCGCCGCCGTCCAGGACGACGACGGCGCGGTCCGTGCGGTCGGCCTCGAACAGGCCGAGCTTGGCCCGGAAGTAGCCCTCCATGGTCCCGTGCTGGTCCAGGTGGTCCTGCGTGAGGTTCGTGAACCCGGCCACCGCGTAGTGCAGCCCGGCGATCCGCCGGTACTCCACGGCATGGGAGGACACCTCCATCACCGCCGTGTCCACGCCCTCCTGGCGCATCAGCGCCATCAGTGCGTGCAGCTGGGTGGACTCCGGGGTCGTGAGGGTCGAGGGGACCTGCCGGTCGCCGGCGCGCGTGAGGATGGTGCCGATGATGCCGGAGCGCTCTCCCAGGGCCTCCACGATCGACGCCGCCAGGAAGCTGGTGGTCGTCTTGCCGTTGGTCCCGGTCACCCCGAGGAGCCGAGGGCCGGCGTCGGGGCCGCCGCCGTAGATCCGGGCCGCGGCCACGCCGGCGGCCGCCCGCACTGACTCCACCTCGAGGACGGGAAGGTCGTCCAGCCCCTGCTCCGCGAGCAGTGCGACGCCGTCCCCGTCCGTCAGCACCCCCGCCGCACCGGCTTCGCGGGCCGCCGCCGCGAACGCGGCGCCGTGGGCGCGGGCGCCCGGCAGCGCCACGTAGAGGTCTCCCGGGCGCACGACACGCGAGTCCAGGGCAGCGCCGGTGACCGCGGGGGCCGCGGCGGCGGACCGCTCGCGGACGTCCTGGCCGGCGGCGCGCAGGGCGGCGGCCACCTCGGCCCACGCCACCGGGGTCACGGCGGCGGGGCGGAAGGCCGCGTCCTGCTCGGCGGGGGTGAGGGGCGCCGTCGTCTGGGGGGCGTCGTCGGTCATCTGGTCCTCCTGGTCTGCTGCTGCTGACGTCGTGCTCACCACGGGCGCTCCTGCGGGTCGTCCACGAACACGCGGTAGTCGTCCGGCTCGGCGCCGCCGGGCGGCACCCCGCCCTGGCGAAGCATGTGCTGCATCACGTCCGCGGCCGCGGCCGCCACCACCTTGGAGCTGCCGCCCGCCGAGGGCCGGTTCATGGACACCGAGACCACGTAGCGGGGATCGTCCAGCGGCGCGACCGCGGTGAAGCCATAGTTGTAGCCGTCGTAGGTGCCGGTCTCCCCGGCGACCTGCGCGGTGGAGGACTTGCCGCCGACCCGGTAGCCAGGCAGCTGGGCCACCGTGGAGGTGCCCTGGGTGACCACGGTCTCCATCATGCGCAGCATCTCCTCGGCCGTCTGCTCGGAGACCACGCGGCGGGAGGCGACCCCGGGGTCCCAGCGGTGCTCCGTGCCGTCCGCACCGACCGTGGCCGCGATCAGGCGGGCCGGCTCGAGGACGCCGCCGTTGGCGATGGCCTGGAACATCTGGGCCGTGTGCAGCGTGGTGACCGTGTAGCCCTGGCCGAACGCGGTGACCAGGCGCTGGCGGCCGTCCCAGTCCCCCGGCGCCGCGAGGACGCTGCGGGCGGGCTGGGGCAGTCCGAGGTCGATCGGCCGGCCGATCCCGAACGAGCGCATGTACTCGTAGCGCTGCTCGTCGGACATCTTCTCCGCCACCATCACGGTGCCGGTGTTGTAGGAGCGGGCGTACACTCCCGCCACGGTCATCGTGTAGGTCTCGTGCGGGGAGGCGTCGCGGATGGGCGGCTGCCCCTTGAACTCCAGCCGGTCCGGGACCTCCAGGCCGGTCTCCGGGGTGACCAGGCCCATGTCGAGGGCCGCGGCCATGGTCGCCGTCTTGCCGGTGGAGCCGGGCTCGTAGGGCGTGTACACGACGCCGGGGGTGCGGGCCCGCGCGTCCGCGGCCTGCGGGTCCCCCGGGTCCACGGTCGCGGAGTCCGCGAGGGCCAGGACCTCCCCCGTCTTCGCGTCCATGACGACGGCGTTGGCCCACTGCGCGGAGTAGGTGTCCGCGAGCCGGGCCATCGCCTCCTGGGCGTACCACTGGGCGTCCTTGTCCAGCGTGAGGCGGAGGGTCGCGCCGTCGACCGCTGGGGTGACGTCCTCGGGTGCGTTGGGGATGCGGATGCCGGTCGCCCCGACCTCGAACGTGCGGGTGCCGGGCGTGCCGGACAGGACGGCGTCCTGGCTCTTCTCCAGGCCCTCGAGGGGCGTGCCGTCGGAGCTCATGAAGCCCACGAGGCTGCCGGCGACCGCCCCGCTGGGATAGGTGCGGCGGTCCACCGCATCGGCGAGGACGCCGGGGACCTTCAGGGCGAGGACGCGGTCGCGGACCTCCGGGGTCACGGAGCGCTTGAGCACGGCCCAGGGACGGTCGCCGATCGCGGCGGCGCGCACCTCGTCCTCGCTCATGCCCAGGGCCTCCGCCAGGCTGGACAGGCGGGAGTCGATCGACACGAGCACGCTCTGGCGCTTCTCCGCGTCCCACTCCTTGAAGTCCTTGACCAGGCGCTGGTCCACGACGATGTCGTAGCGGCGCACGGTGGAGGCCAGCACCGCCCCGTCGCGGTCGGTGATGGCGCCGCGCTCCGGGCGGATCTCCTGCGTCTTGAGGCGCTCGCTCATGGCGGTGGCGGCCGCGCCCGAGGCGTCGATGCCCTGGACCCAGACCAGGCGGAGGCCGAGCACGGTCACCAGGGCCAGGAGCAGCAGCAGGACGGTCCGCGACCGGACCCGGGCCGTGCCGGTCGGCGGTGCGGTGCGGGAGCCCGCGCCGCTCACGCGGGAGCGGGAGACCGGCATCAGCGGCCGGCGGGGGCGTCCGTGGGCGCCGGGGTCGGGGCGGTCTCCCCGGACGGGGCCGCGGCGGGAGCGGCCGGGTCCACGGTGCGCGGGCCCGGGATCTGCCCCTGGGCCTCGCCCTGGCGGGCGAGGTCGGCGTCGGCGGGCGGGGCGATGCGGCCCTCGGGCAGGGTCGTCGACCCGGCGCCCGTGGAGGGCCCCGCCACGGCGCCGGACGCCACGTCCACGGTGGAGGTGGCGCCCGGGCTGACCATGCCCATGGCCCCGGCCCGCGCCGCCAGGTTCTGGGGCGCGTCGAGGTAGCCGGCCTGCTCTGCGAGGCGCTCGTTGGTCTCCGTGAGGGTGGTCTGCTGGGCGCGCAGGTCCAGCAGGGTGAACTGCCGGTTGGACATGGTGATGTTCATCACCAGGACGAGGCCGAGCGCCACGAGCAGCACCAGTCCGCACAGCACGGCCACGCCGGAGCCCGAGCGGGGCAGCGGCGTGGGGACCACGGACAGCGGCGTGCGCTGCCGGTGCTCGCGTTCCGGGGTCGCCCCGGTCCGCGGCCAGGCCGTCCTCGCCTCGTCCCTCCACGCCTGTGCGCTCATCCCGGTCTCCTCGTACGCCGTCATGCCGTGGTCCTCGACGTCCTGATCTTCTCAACTGCACGCACCTTCGCGGAGGAGGCGCGGCGGTTCTCTTCGATTTCTTCCTCCGTGGGCTTCTCCGTGCCCCGGGTGAGGACCTTCACCAGCGGCCGGTGCTCGGGCAGCTCCACGGGGAACCCCGGCGGCGCGGTCGACGCCGCCCACTCCTGGAGGTGCCGCTTCGCGATCCTGTCCTCGAGGGAGTGGTAGCTCATGACGACCAGCCGCCCGCCGACCTCCAGGGCGTCCAGGACCGCGGGGACGGCGGCGTCGAGGATGTCCAGCTCCTCGTTCACGGCGATCCGCAGGGCCTGGAAGGTGCGCTTGGCCGGGTGGCCGCCCTTGTTGCCCGCGGAGACCGGGACGACCGCCCGGATGACGTCGACGAGCCGGCCGGTCGTGAGGATCGGCTCCTCCTCGCGTGCCCGCACGATCGCGCGGGCGATCGGCCCGGCGAACCGGTCCTCGCCGTCCCGGCGGATGATGCGGCGCAGCGACTGCTCGTCGAGCTCGGCCACGAGATCCGCGGCCGTGACGGGCGCGGTCGTGTCCATGCGCATGTCCAGCGGCGCGTCGTAGGAGTAGGCGAACCCGCGCTCCCGCGCGTCGAGCTGGTAGGAGGACACCCCGAGATCGTAGAGCGCGGCGTCCATGCGCTCGGCGCCGGCGGCTGCGAGGGCCTCGGGGACCTGGTCGTAGGTGCCGTGGAACGGCACGAGGCGCTCCGCCAGCGGGCCGAGGCGCTCCTGCGCCATGGCCAGGGCGTTCGGGTCGCGGTCGATGCCGACGACGCGCAGCGTGGGGAACCGGCGCAGGAGGACCTCCGTGTGGCCCCCCATGCCGAGGGTGCCGTCCACCGCCACGGGGGTGCGACCGGCCGCGGCGGCCGCCTCCACGGCGGGCGCGAGCAGGTCGACCACGCGGTCCCGCATGACCGGGACGTGCCGGTCCCGCGGAAGCGGCTGGGTCGGGTCCACGTCTGCCTCCTGCTCCGATGCGCGCTGTCGTGGTGGGCCTCCGCACCACGGGATCCCCCTCCGCCGCTCCGATGCCTGGCCCAGGGGAAGGCGGGTCAGGTGCCGGGGCGCCGGCTGGGGGTCTCGTGCGACGGGGGC
>NZ_JAKRNH010000041.1:0-19068 GCF_022346985.1 Micrococcus sp. ACRRV | reverse complement strand
CCCCCGCCCTCCCCGAGGACCTCATCGACGTCGAGGCCCTCCTCGCCGCCTACCGGGACCTCCACCCGGACCCCGCCGACCCGGCCCAGAAGGTCGTGTTCGGCACGTCCGGGCACCGCGGGTCCGCGCTGAAGTCCTCCTTCAACGACGACCACATCGCCGCGATCACGCAGGCCGTCGTCGAGTACCGCGCGGAGCACGGGATCACCGGCGCGATCCTCGTGGGCAAGGACACGCACGCCCTGTCCGGGCCCGCGCAGGACACCGCGGTGCAGGTGCTGCTGGCCAACGACGTCGAGGTGCTGGTGGACTCCCACGGCGGCTTCACGCCCACCCCGGCGGTCTCCCACGCGATCCTGCACCTGAACGCGGGCCGTGACCTGACGGCGGCGGGCTTCTCCGCAGACGGGGACAACGCCGGCCTGGTGGACGGCCTGGTGATCACCCCGTCGCACAACCCGCCGGCGGACGGCGGCTTCAAGTACAACCCGCCGCACGGCGGGCCCGCGGACACGGACGCGACGTCCTGGATCGCGGCCCGCGCCAACGACCTGCTCGCCGCGCGCCTGGACGGCGTCACGCGCCTGGCCCCGGAGGACGTGGAGGGCCACGCGAAGCTCGGCTCCTTCGACTTCCTGGACCGCTACGTCACCGACCTGCCCCAGGTGATCGACCTGGACGCGATCCGCGAGGCCGGTGTGCGCATCGGCGCCGACCCCATGGGCGGCGCATCGGTGGCGTACTGGGGGGAGATCGGCCGCCGCCACGGCCTGGACCTGACCGTGGTGAACCCGGACGTGGACCCGCAGTTCGGGTTCATGACCCTGGACTGGGACGGGAAGATCCGCATGGACTGCTCGTCCCCGAACGCCATGGCCTCCCTGATCGAGCGCATGACGCCGGGCGCGGACGGGCACGCGCCGTTCGACGTCGCCACGGGCAACGACGCCGACTCGGACCGGCACGGGATCGTCACCCCGGACGGGGGCCTGATGAACCCCAACCACTTCCTGGCCGTGGCGATCGACTACCTGTACCGGAACCGGTCGCAGTGGCCGCAGAACGCGGGCGTGGGCAAGACGCTGGTGTCCTCCTCGATGATCGACCGCGTGGCCACAGACCTCGGACGCGAGCTCGTGGAGGTGCCGGTGGGCTTCAAGTGGTTCGTGCCGGGGCTGCTCTCCGGGACGGGCGTGTTCGGCGGCGAGGAGTCCGCGGGTGCGTCCTTCGTGAAGTTCGACGGCGGCGCGTGGTCCACGGACAAGGACGGCCTGCTGCTGTGCCTCCTGGCCGCGGAGATCCAGGCCGTCACCGGCCAGTCCCCGTCCGAGCGGTACCGCGACCTCGTGGCGCTGCACGGCGACCCCGCCTACGCACGCATCGACGCCCCGGCCACCGCGGAGCAGAAGGCCGCGCTCAAGGCCCTCTCCCCCGACGACGTCACCGCCACCGAGCTGGCCGGGGAGACGATCCTGGCCGCCCTCACCAACGCGCCCGGCAACGACGCCCCGATCGGCGGGCTCAAGGTGGTCACCAAGAACGCGTGGTTCGCGGCCCGCCCCTCCGGCACGGAGGACGTGTACAAGATCTACGCCGAGTCCTTCCTGGGCGAGGAGCACCTGAAGCAGGTGCAGCGCGAGGCGCAGCGGATCGTGGACGCGGTGATCTCCTGACCCCCTGACGCTTTCGTTCGGGAAACGGCACATCCAGGGGCGCTTCCGTTCGAGAAACAACACCACGACGGCGGCGACGCACCCTCCCCGGCCGCGTCGCCGCCGTCGCGCGGTGGGGCCGAGCACGCCCCGCCCTGCCGGCGGATCGCCGTCTCCTGCACGACAGTGCGGCGACACGCCGCCGTTTCCCGAACGAAAACGGGTGGGTAGCGTGGGCGACATGAGCCCGTCCCCGCGCGCCGCCGCGGCCGTCGCCGAAGCGGTAGGTGCCGGCGAAGTGCCAGGCCATGCGGATCATGAAGGGGCCGTAGTTGCCGACGTCGGCCGGCCACCAGTCCTTGGAGGTGGTGAGCACCTCGGCGATGGTCTTCTTGACCTCGTCCAGGTCCAGCGCGCCGAAGGCCGTCGGGTAGTCGAAGTCCGGGTCGTGCGGGTTGATGACCTGCTGCTCCTTGGCCAGGATCTTCAGGTTCAGGCGGCTCGGCCACCACTGCTGGTTGGCGTCGCCGGAGGTGGGGTGCGGGAGGGAGGCGCCCTTGCCGTGCATCACCGGGCATGTGCCGGCCGGGCAGCCGGTCTCGGACTGGGGTGGACAGGGGCCCGGACCCGTCAGGGGACCGGGGGCGCCGGCGCGGGGGTCCCGTCCGACGTCGTCGTGGACCCGCCGGAACGGCAGTCGGGGCACAGGCCCCAGTAGTAGACCTCGGCCTCCTCGATGAGGAATCCGTGGTCCTCGGGGGCGTGCAGGCACGGCGCGACGCCGGTCTGGCACGGCACGTCCACGAGGTCGCCGCAGCCGCGGCACACCAGGTGGTGGTGGTTGTCGTGGGCCGCGAGCTCGTAGCGGGCCGGGGAGCCGGCCGGCTGGAGGGAGCGGACCAGCCCGGCGTCGGTGAGCACGTGCAGGCAGTCGTAGACCGCCTGGTGGGACACCTGCGGGAGGTCCTCGCGGACCGCGGAGAGGAGGGATCCGGCGTCGGCGTGGGGGTGGCGGCGCAGGCCCTGGAGCACGGCCACGCGAGGCCGGGTCACGCGCAGGCCCACGGTGCGCAGCAGTGCGCTCTCCTCGGGCTGCTCGACCGTGACGGTGCTCATGCCCTCCACCTCACCCGATTGTCTTGAACGTGTCAAGAAAGGCTCCCCAGGGTGACCGGCAGGCGGACGGGAGCCCGCTGCCGCCCCCCGGCGATCCTCGGGCCTTCCCGCCCCGACGCCCGGCTGACTAGGGTCGGGCTCCGGTCGCGGCGCCCGCCGCGACGCCCCCACCGCTCCGGGAGGTCACCCGTGTCCGAGACCCCGTGGGTCCACCTGCCCGGTGCCGAGGGCGACGGCCGCCCCGCCGCCCCCACCGAGGCCGAGGCCGCCCTGCTGGCCGCCGCGCGGGACGGCGAGGACGGCGAGGCCGGGATCGAGCCGATCCTCGCCCTGCTCTCCGGTGACGACGCCGCCGCCTCCCTGGACCTGCCGCTCACCGGCGCGGGCCGCACCCGCCGGCAGTGGGAGCTGCTCGCCTCCGTGGGCGCCGTCTCCCTGTCCGCCGCCCGCGTGCTGGAGCCGCACCTGGACGCCCTCTCGATCCTCGACCAGGCCGGCGTGCCCGCCCCCCGCGGCCTCCTGGGCGTCTACGCGTCCGAGTCCGGCGGCGTCAGCCCCTCCGCCCGCCCGGCCCCCGGGGCGGCCGTGGGGGACGAGGACGCCGTCTGGCGCCTGGACGGGGACAAGCCGTGGTGCTCGCTCGCGGACCGCTGCACCGCCGCCGTGGTCACCGCCCGTCAGGAGGACGGGCTCCGCCGGGCGTTCCTCGTGGACCTCGGGGAGCCGGGCATGGAGGTCGCCGACCCCCGTTGGCCGTCCCTCGGCCTCGCGCCGATCACCACCGTGGGCCTGCGGTTCGCGGACGTGCCCGCGGTGCCGGTCGGCGGCCCGGAGTGGTACCTGCGCCGCCCCGGGTTCGCGTGGGGCGGGATCGGCGTGGCCGCCGTGTGGTTCGGCGGCGCCGTGCACGTGGCCCGCACCCTGCGCACGTCCCTCGAGCGGCGCACCGCGGCCGCCTCAGACGGCTCCGGTCCGGGCCCGGACCAGGTCGGTCTCGCGGCGCTCGGCCGGGTGGACCGCCACCTGCACGCCATGGCCTCCCTGCTGGGCCGCGCCGCGGACGACGTCGACGCCGGCCGCCTCGACCACGCCCACGGCCTCGTGGAGGCGGACCGCATCCGCGGCACCGTGGCGCAGCTGTGCACGGAGGTGCTGGACGTCGTCGGGCAGGCCACCGGCCCCGGCCCGCTCACCGGCGACGCCGCCCACGCCCGCGCCGTCGCCGACCTGCAGGTGTACCTGCGCCAGCACCACGGCCCCCGCGACGACGCCCGGCTCGCCGAGTCGCTGCTCGCCGCGGACCCCGCCGAGCGGGCGGAGCTGCAGCCGTGGTGAGCTTCGACCATCGGGACGACGGCACCGCCGAGGCCGTCTGGATGGCCGCCGGCGTGGGGGAGCTGCCCGCCCTGCCCGCGCGCGCGTGGACCCGCGCGGACACCCTGCTGGTGGCCGTGGCCCACCCGGACGACGAGACCCTGGCCGCGCTCGCGGACGGCCTCGGCCCCGACGCCGGCGCCCTGACCTGGGAGTCCCTCGCCCTGCCCGACGGCGGCCTGACCGACCGTCCCGACGAGGTCCGCGCCGCGCTGGAGCGCGTCCTCGCCGGGCGCACCCCCGCGGAGGAGGGCGGCGGCGCCGTCGTGCTGGTCTCCCACGACCCGGACGACGGCCACGGCGACCACGACGCGGTGGGCGCCGCTGCCGCGGCCCTCGCGGCCGACCACGACCTCGAGCTGTACGCCTTCCCCCTGTGGCTCTGGCACTGGGGCGCCCCGGAGGACCTGGCCCCGCGGCGCTACCGCCGCCTGGAGCTGGCCCCCGGCGACGACGCCGCCCGCCTGGCCGCCCTGGATGCGCACGCCTCCCAGACGCGTCCGCTCTCCGCCGCCCCGGGGGACGAGGCGATCCTGCCGGAGCGGATGATCGCCCACTTCACCCGCGGCTTCGAGACCTACCGGCGCACCGCCCCCGACGACGCCGGCGCCTCCCGCGCCTCCGCCGTGTTCGACCGGCTCTACCGCGAGCACGAGGACCCCTGGCGGTACCTGACCAGCCCCTACGAGGCCCGCAAGCGGGCGCTCACCCTGGCCGTGCTCCCGCGTCCGCGCTACGGGACGGTGGTGGAGGCGGGCGCGTCGATCGGCGTGCTCACCGCCGCGCTGGCCGAGCGCGCCGAGCGCGTGGTGGGCCTGGAGGCGTCCCAGGTGGCGGTGGAGCGCGCCGCCGCCCACCTGGCGGAGATCCCGCACGCCGAGGTGCGCCGCGCCGTGCTGCCCGCGGACTGGCCCGCCGACGTCGGCCCGGCCGAGGAGGGCGCCGGGGCGCCGGCGGACCTCGTCGTCGCCTCCGAGATCGGCTACTTCCTGCAGCCCGAGGAGCTCGACGCCCTCGTCGACGCCGCCGACGCCTCCCTGGGCGCGGGTGGCGAGCTGCTGCTGTGCCACTGGCGCCAGCCCATCACCGGCTGGCCCCTGGACGGGGACGCCGTGCACGACCGGGTGGCCGCTGACCCCCGCTGGCGGCTGCTCTCCGAGCACGTGGAGGCGGACCTGCGCCTGTCCGTGCACGCCCGCGCCGCGGCCGCCACGCACGCCGTGGCCGTCGTGCCGGCCATGGACGAGGCCGAGCACCTGCCCGCCGGCCTGGACGCGCTCTCCGCCGCCCTCGACCTCTGGGAGGCGCAGCACACCCAGGGCTCGGCCGCCGTCGTCACGGTCGTGCCCGCCGACGACGCCCCCACCCTCGAGGCCGCCCACGCCGCCCGTGCGCGGGACCCCCGGATCCGCGTGCTCGAGCTGGCCCCCGGCGCCGGCGGGGTGGGGCGGGCCCGTGCAGCGGCCGCCCGCCATGCCCGCGGCCTGTTCCCGGACGTGCCCGCCGAGGCGCTGTGGCTGGCCTCCACGGACGCGGACACCCGCGTCCCCGCGGACTGGCTCGTGGGCCAGCCCGCCCTGGCGGCCCGACGTCGCGCCGACGGCCAGGTGCTGGTGCTGGGCACCGTGGACCTGCCCGCCCACGCCGACGACGACCTGGCCCACCGGTGGCGCGCCGACTACGAGCACCGCGAGGACCACCCCCACGTGCACGGGGCGAACCTCGGCCTGCCGTGGGGGCTCTACGAGCGGGCCGGCGGGTTCGCGGAGGTCGCCGAGCACGAGGACGTCCGCCTCGCGGAGGCCGTGCGGGCCCTGGGCGAGGACCGGGTGCTCGCCACGGACCGGGTGCGGGTGCACACCTCCTCCCGGCTGGAGGGCCGCACGCCCGGCGGGTTCGCCGGGTTCCTGCGCGGCCTGCTCGAGGAGGGTGCCGCCGAGGGCTGACGGGGCGGGGTCCCGGGCCGACCCCGCCTGGCCCGACCCCGCCTGGCCCGGCTCAGCCGGCCAGGAGCAGCCGCAGGTGGCCGGCGAGCTCCAGCAGGCGCCCCTCGGCGCCGGGGCGGCCCACCAGCTGCACGGACCAGCTCAGCCCGGCCTCGTCACGGAGCACCGGCACGGCCACGGCGGGCAGGCCGAGGACGTTCACCATGGACGTGTACGGCGTGAACCGGCACTGCTCCGCGTAGTTCTCCTCCGGGTCCAGCGCCAGGAAGTGCCCGATCGCCGGCGGCGCGAACGCCAGCACCGGGGTCATGACGACGTCCACGGCCGCGAACTGCCCGCGCACGTCGGCGGCCCAGGCCTCCAGCCGCCCGATCGCCGTGGCGATCTGCTCCGGCCCGGCGGCTCGCGCCGAGGCCAGGAACGACGCCGCCACGGGCCCGACGAGCGCCTCCGCGCCGTCCGGCAGGGGCGCCCTCAGCAGGCCCGAGGTCCACGCGGTGCGGAAGTCGCGGTGGTAGCGCTCCCCGTAGTGGGGCACGAACTCGTCCACCGCGTGGCCGCCCGCGGCCAGTGCGGCGCCGGCGCGGGCGAGCGCGGACAGGGCCGGCCGGGCCAGCGTGATCTCCAGGTCCGGGGAGAACGGGGACGCCGTGCTCACCCCGATCCGGACCGGGGCCACCGGCTCGCCCGCGGCCCGCGCGTCGAGGAACCGGCGCAGGTCCGGGCCGGTGCGCCCCTCCAGGCCCTCGGGGGAGGTCATGACGTCGAACAGCAGGGCCGCGTCCTCGACGGTGTGCGCCAGCGGGCCGGAGACGGTCAGGTTGGTCACCGCGTCCTCGCCCGGGTCGGTGGGCACCGTCCCCCGGCCCGGCTTCAGGCCGACCAGCCCGCACGCCGCGGCCGGGATGCGCACGGATCCGCCGCCGTCCGAGCCCGGGGCGAACGGCAGGATCCCCGCCGCCACCGCCGCCGCGGACCCGCCCGAGGAGCCGCCGGGCGTGCGGGAGGGGTCCAGCGGGTTCCGGGCGGGCGGGTCCACCGGGTTCTCCGAGTACGCGTCCAGTCCGAACTCCGGGACGGTCGTCTTGCCCAGCAGCACCGTGCCGGCCGCGCGCAGCCGGGTCGTCAGCGGGTCGTCCTCCGCCGCCGCGGGAGCCTGCGCCAGCACGGCCGAGCCCATCCGCGTCGGCAGCCCCGCCACGTCCGTGAGGTCCTTGAACGCCAGGGGGAGACCGCGCAGGGAGGCGCCGGCGGCGTCGTCGGGGCGGGCGTCCAGGGCGGCGGCCCGGACCCGGGCGCCGTCCTCGTCCAGAAGGACGAACGCGCCCAGGCCCGCATGGGCGTGCGCCGCCGCGAGCGAGGCCTCCGTGACCTCCGCCGCGGAGAGCTCGCCGGCGGCGAGGGCGTCCCGCAAGGCGAGCGCGGTGCGGCCCAGCAGGCGCGCGGGGGCGTCCGGGGCGGGCGTCGGGGAGGTCGGCTGATCGGACGGGGAGAGGGGTTCGCTCACGGCCATGTCATCGAGCCTAGGGGAGGCCCCGCCCCCGCCGTAGGCTGGGCGCATGAGCCATTTCGAGACCGTGACCGTGGACCAGATCCCCGCCGACGCCGCCATCCTGGACGTGCGCGAGGACGACGAGTGGGCGCTCGGCCGCGCCGCCGGCGCCCAGCACCTGCCCCTGGGCCAGCTGCCCGAGCGCATCGAGGAGCTCGACCCGGACACCGACTACTACGTGATCTGCCGCACCGGCGGCCGCTCCGCCCGCGCCGCCGAGTACATGGTGGGCCGCGGCTACTCGGCCATCAACGTGGACGGCGGCTCCGGCGCCTGGCTCGAGGCCGGCAAGCCCATGGAGGCCGACGGCGACGCCGAGCCCACCGTCAAGTGAGCCCCGCGCCCCGGTACGCCTTCCTCGGCCCCGCCGGCACCTTCACCGAGGCCGCCCTGCGGCAGGTCGCGTCCCCCGAGGACGTCGACCTGCTCCCCGCCTCCTCCGTGCTGGCCGCGCTCGCGGCCGTGCGCGTGGGGGAGGCCGAGCGCGCCGTGGTGCCCATCGAGAACTCCGTGGAGGGCGGCGTCACCGCCACCCTCGACGACATCGGCGCGGACGAGCCCCTGCAGATCCTCGCCGAGGTCCTCGTGCCCATCAGCTTCGTGCTCGTGGGCCGGCCCGGGGTCGCCCTGGAGGACGTCCGCCGGGTCACCACGCACACCCACGCCTGGGCGCAGGTCCGCGGCTGGATGGAGGCGCACCTGCCCGGCGTCGAGTTCACCCCCGCGGGGTCGACGGCGGCCGGGGCCCGGGCACTCCTGCCCTCCGCCGGCGGGGACGGGGCCGTGGCGTCGTTCGACGCGGCCGTGTGCGCGCCGCTCGTGGCGGAGCAGACCGGCCTGCCGGTGCTCGCCGAGGCCATCGAGGACGTCACCGGGGCGGTGACGCGGTTCGTGCTCGTCTCCCGGCCCGGGCCCGTCCCGGAGCCGACCGGCGCGGACAAGACCACCCTGACCGTGCCCCTGCCGGACGACCACCCCGGCGCGCTGCGGGAGATCCTCGACCAGTTCGCGACCCGCGGCATCAATCTCTCCCGCATCGAGTCCCGCCCCACGGGCGAGGGCATGGGCCGCTACTTCTTCTCGATCGACCTCGAGGGGCACGTGGCCGAGGAGCGGGTGGGAGCGGCCCTCGCCGCGCTCCACCGGACGTTCCCCGGGGTGCGGTTCCTGGGCTCCTACCCGCGGGCCGAGGGTCGCCCGCTCACGGTGCCCGAGCACGTCACCGACGCCGCCTACCGCCGCGGCACGGCGTGGGTGCGGGGGCTGCGCTCGCGCTGAGCGCGCCTCCCGGCCGGCGGCCCGGCCCCGCTCAGATGTGCGGTGCCGGCTCCGGCACGGGCGCCTCGGCGGAGCGGCCGCCGTCCTCCACGGAGGCGTCGTCCTCGTCCCCCAGCATCACGACGAGCGAGTCCGGCTGGATCCGCGCGTCGAGGGCGGTGATGTCGCCGGTGGCGTCGCCGTCGAGCTGGGAGGACATCGGCTCCGCGAAGCGCACCTGCACTCGTTGGGCCTGCTCCGTGTGCATCACGGGGATCGAGGCGCGGTGGCGGGTGAGGGTCTTCGCGGCGATCCGCACCCAGTCGAGGGCGTGCCGGGGGGAGAGGACGAGGACGTCGAGCAGGCCGTCGTCGAGCTTGGCCTCCGGCAGCAGCTCCATGCCGCCGGTGAGCATGCCGCAGTTGGCGACCATCACGGAGCGCACCTTGAAGCGCTGCACGGCGCCGCCGTCGAGGGTGATGGACACCTCGTGGCGGCGGCCCCGCAGGTGGCGCATCCCCGCCTCGCTGTAGGCCAGCCAGCCGGCCATGTCCTTCAGCTCGTCCTTGGTGTCGCCCATGATGTCGGCGTCGTAGCCGGCGCCGCCGATCACGGTGAACGTCTGGCGGGTGCGGGCGCCGTCCTCGTGGGTCAGGCGCACGTCCACGGTGTCGATCCGCCGCTGCCGGCCGGTGAGGGCGATCCGCAGGCACTCCTCGATGTCGTTGATCGGCAGGTCGAGGTTGCGGGCCAGCAGGTTGCCGGTGCCCAGCGGCATCACGCCGAGGGCCACGTCGGTGCCGGCCAGCTGCTCCGCGACCGTGCGCACGGTCCCGTCGCCGCCGGCGGCGACCACCAGGCGCACCCCGGCGGTGAGCGCCTCGCGGGTCATGGCCGTGCCGGGGTCCTCCTCCGTGGTCTCCAGGACGAGGACCTCCCCGAGGCCCTCCTTCTCCGCCAGGGCCTCCATGGCGCGGCGGACCTCGTCCGCGCGGGCCTTCACGGGGTTCAGCACGAGCGCCACCTGGGGGCCGGGCAGGTCGACGCCGGGGGCCCGTCCCGCGCGCCGGCGCAGGTCGCCCAGCCGGGCCTCCACCGCGTCCAGCTGGCCGCGGGTGCGCTCGTGCGCGCCGTCCAGGCGGCGCAGACGCAGGCCCAGCACGACGACGGCGACCGCGAACAGGGCCGCGAGGACGAGGGCGGCCAGCGCCATCCACCACTCTGCAGACATGGGACGAGTCTAGGACCGGGGCCGGTCCCGAGCCCGCCCCGGGCGCCCGCGCCGCTAGGCTGAGGGCGTGATCGACGTCAAGGACCTCATCGACCAGCCCGAGAAGTACCGCGTCTCCCAGGAGGCCCGCGGAGCCGATGTGTCCCTCGTGGACCAGGTCGTGGCGGCGGACGCCGCGCGTCGTGCGGCGATCTCCCGGTTCGAGGAGCTGCGCGCCGAGCAGAAGGCGTTCGGCAAGAGGGTCGCCCAGGCGAAGGGCGAGGAGAAGCAGGCCCTGCTGGCCGAGGTGAAGGACCTCGCCGCCTCCGTGAAGGAGGCCGAGGCGGCGTCGAACGAGGCCGAGGCCGAGCTGCTGCGCCTGCAGCGCCTCTTCCCGAACCTCGTCATCGAGGGCGTGCCGCAGGGCGGCGAGGACGACTTCGTGGTCGTCAAGGAGGTCGGCACCCCGCGCGACTTCGCCGCGGAGGGCTTCGAGCCGCGCGACCACCTGGAGCTCGGCGAGCTGATCGGGGGCATCGACATGGAGCGCGGCGCCAAGGTCTCCGGCGCCCGGTTCTCCTTCCTCAAGGGCGCCGCCGCCCGCCTGGAGCTGGCCCTCATGCAGATGGGCCTGGACCTGGCGGTCGAGAACGGGTTCGTCCCCGTCATCCCGCCCACGCTCGTGCGCCCGGAGACCATGCAGGGCACCGGCTTCGACGTCGCCCACGACGACGAGATCTACCGCCTCGAGCGCGACGACCTCTACCTGGTGGGCACCTCCGAGGTCGCCCTGGCCGGGTACCACGCGGACGAGATCATCGACGTCGCCGACGCCCCGATCCGCTACGCCGGCTGGTCCACCTGCTACCGCCGCGAGGCCGGCTCCGCGGGCAAGGACACCCGCGGCATCATCCGCGTGCACCAGTTCAACAAGCTGGAGATGTTCGTCTACACCACGGTGGAGCGCGCCGAGGAGGAGCACGCCCGCCTGCTCGCGTGGGAGGAGCAGATGCTCGCGAGGATCGAGGTGCCCTACCGCGTGATCGACACCGCCGCCGGCGACCTCGGCATGTCCGCCGCCCGCAAGTTCGACTGCGAGGCGTGGGTCCCCACCCAGGGCACCTACCGCGAGCTGACCTCCACCTCGAACTGCACCACGTTCCAGGCCCGCCGCCTCAACATCCGCGAGCGCCAGGTCAAGGAGGACGGCACGGGCTCGAATGCGAAGAAGGGCGGCACCCGCACGGTCGCCACCCTCAACGGCACCCTGGCCACCACCCGGTGGATCGTCGCGATCCTGGAGAACCACCAGAACGCGGACGGCTCCGTGACCGTCCCGGAGGCGTTGCGCCCGTACCTGGGCGGTCTGGAGCGGTTCGAGCTCGTGTGAGCGGCCCGGGCCTCACTCCGCGGAGGCCGCCAGCCAGCCCAGCGCCTCGGGTCCGGCGGTCAGCAGGGCGCCGGGGTGGTCGCCGTCGTGCGCGTCCACGAGGAACGCGCCCAGGGCCGCGGCCAGCCGCCGGCTGTGGCGGTGCGGCACCACCCGGTCCCGGCGCCCGTGCCAGATCCGCACGGGCACCGGCGCCCGGCGGGCGGACGTCAGCAGGGGGGACCAGTCCTCGTTGATCACCTGCTCGTCCTGGACCGGCCCGGCGTGGCCCTGCCGGAACGCCTCCCTCCAGGAGGCGGCCAGCACCGCGGCCGACGACGGCGCCAGCGGCTCGCGCTCCGGGCTCGCCGCCGGGGGGCCGTCGGCCAGGCGGCTGCGCATCCGCCGCCACCGGAACACGCCCAGGGCGGCGGCCGGGGCCCAGTCCCGGGCGCGGGCGATCGCGCCGGCCGCCGGGAGGTAGAGCCGCGGGAACAGCCGGTTGGCCCACGGAATGCCCCGCAGCAGGCCCGCCGGGGCCAGCAGGGCCACCGCGGTGAGGCGCTCAGGGATGCGGGCCAGACAGGCCACCGCGTAGGGGCCGCCGCCGGACCAGGCGAGGATCGCGGCCCGGTCGATCCCCAGCTCGTCCAGCAGCCGCGTCACCTCGGCGGGCCAGTGGGCCAGCCGCCGCCCCGGCAGGTGGGGGGTGCGGCCCATCCCGGGCCGGTCCGGGGCGATCAGGCGCACGCCGGCGGCACGCGCGGCGGCGTCCAGCGCGGCCGCCTCCCGGCCTGAGCCGGGGGTGCCGTGGAAGTGGAGGACGGGGACGCCGTCGGGGTCGCCGTACTCGCGCCGGTGGAGCATGCCCGCATGCTACGCCCGCGCCCGCCGCGGCTCCGGTCCGTTCCCGGCGGACGTCCAGGTGCGCTGTCGTACGCTGTGCGGGTCCCGGCTGCAGGCGGCGGGACCGCCCGTCCGCGGCGGCGGGACCGCCCGTCCGCGGCGGCGGACAGCACGGGCGCGGCCGAGGGAGGGGGCAGGGATGGCGACGGCGGCCACGCGGGAGTCGGGCACGGTGGGCGGCACCTCGCCCGGTCCTGCCGGGCGTGTCCTGGCCGGTGCGCTCCGCTGGCTCCGCGGGGTCCCCGCGACGTGGACCCTGCTCCTGTTCACCGCCCTCGGGCCCCTGCTGCCGCTGGTGGACCCGGCCCGCCCGGGCAGTCTCCCCCACGCCCCGCACGAGGTGGCCACCTCCCTGCTGTTCGCCCCGCACCCGCTCGCGTGGGCGCTCGCCCTGGTGGGCGTCGCCGTCCTCGGGCCGCCGGCCGAGCGGGAGGCCGGCTCCGGACCGTTCGCCGCCCGCGTGGTGCTGGGCCACACCGCGTCCGTCCTGGCGGTCCTGGGACTGCTGTGGGCGGTCCGGCAGGTCGACCCCGCCTGGGGCGCCGTCCTCCGCAGCGACGCGATCGCCGGACCCTGGGCCGGACTGATCGTCGCGTTCCTGGCCTCCTCCGGCTCGTGGGACTCCCGGTGGCGACGCCGCCTCCTCACCCTCGCCCTCCCCGTCACCGCCGCCACGGTCCTGTTCTCCGGTGCGCCGGAGGACGCCTCGCTGCTCACCGCGGTGCTGCTGGGCGGCTGGCTCGGCCGCCGGAGGGCCCGCCGGCTGGGCACGGACGCGGCGCCCGTGGGCAGCCGCAGCGAGCGGCGCGTGCTCGTGGCGACGGCGGTGGCCGCCGTCGTGCTCGGCACGTTCCTGGCCGCGGGCTCACCCCACCTGGTGGGGCCGCTGGCGGGCACGCGCGCCCTGTTCGCGGCGTCCACCGTGTCCCCGGACATGGTGGCCGCGGCCTGCGCCGACGACGACCGGATCCGCGAGTGCGCCCGCGGCACGTACATCCTCACGGCCACCGGCCCGGGTGCGGTCCTGCTCGCGGCCCTGCCGCTGGTGCTGCAGCTCGTCCTCGCGGACGGGCTCCGCCGGGGCCGCCGCGCCGCCCTGCAAGGCACCCTGGTGCTGCAGTCCGTGCTCGCCGCCTTGGCCGCCGCCCACCTGGGCCTGGCGGCCTGGGCCGTGGCGGCGGGCCCCCGGGACTACCCCACGGACCCGTCCCTGATCACCCGGCTGATCCTCCCCGTGCTGGTGCCGCTGGGGGTGCTGGCCCTCGTGCTGGCGCACCGGGGGCTGTTCCAGGCGCGCGCGCCGCACGGGGCCTACCGGCGCCTGCGGGCCGTGCCGATCCTCGCCCTCGCGGTGGTGGCCATGATCGTGGCGGTGGGCCTGGCGGTGCCGGAGCAGTTCTCCCCCCGCCCCGGGGTCGGCGCGCTCCTGGCGGACGGGCTGATCGCCCTGCTTCCCTCCACGGCGCTGACCGTGCTGACCCCGGCCGCCCTGCCGAGCGGCCCCGTGGCCCGGTTCCTGCTGGAGTGGCTGCCGCTGGTGCCGTGGCTGGCCGGGATCTGGCTGCTCTGGCGCGCCCAGCACCCCCTCGGCGGGCCCGTCGCGCAGCCCGGAGAGGCCGCCGAGGCGGCCCGCGCCCTCGCCGCCGAGGACGCCACCATGGCCTGGATGGGCACGTGGGAGGGCTGCCGGCTGTGGCGCTCGCCGACGCACGCCGGCGCCGTCGCCTACCGGGTGCACCAGGACGTGGCGCTGACCGTGGGCGACCCGTACAGCTCCGCCCGTGACCGCGCCGTGGTCACCCGCCAGTTCGCCGAGTTCTGCGTGGCCCACTCCCTGGTCCCGGCCCTGTACTCCGTGCACCCCGTCACCGCGCAGGCCGTGGAGTCCCGCGGCTGGTTCGGGGTGCAGGTCGCGGAGGAGGCCGTGATCCGGCTCGGCGGGGTCACCTTCGGCGGGAAGCGCTTCCAGGACCTGCGCACCGCCCGCAACCGGGCGAAGAAGGAGGGCATCACGGCCCGCTGGACCACGTGGGCGGAGGCCGGCGACGACCTCCGCGCGCAGATCCGCGCGATCTCCGCGGCGTGGGTGGCGGACAAGGAGCTGCCGGAGATGGGGTTCACGCTCGGCGGCCTCGCCGAGCTCGACGACCCCGCCGTCCGCCTGCTGCTCGCGGAGGACGAGGACGGCCGCCTCCACGGGGTGACCTCCTGGCTGCCCGTGCACGACGCCGGGCGCCTCGTGGGCCTGACCCTGGACTTCATGCGCCGCGCCGAGGGCGGGTTCCGCCCCGTCGTCGAGTTCCTCCTGGCCCAGGCCGTCCTCGACGCCCAGGAGGAGGGGCTGGCCCTGGTCTCCCTCTCCGGGGCGCCCCTGGCGCGCTCGCAGCCGGACCCCTCCGCCGACGTCGCCCCCGCCCAGACCGGCGCGCTCGACCGCCTCCTGGACCAGCTGGGCCATGGGCTGGAGCCCGTGTACGGGTTCCGCTCCCTGCACGCCTTCAAGGAGAAGTTCGGCCCGGAGAGCGTGCCGCTGCGGCTGTGCGTCCCGGACCCGGCGGAGCTGCCCCGCGTGGGCGCCGCCCTCACCCGGGCGTACCTGCCCACCCTCACGCTCGGCGACCTGGTCCGCGCGGGCCAGGACCTGCGCCGGAGGGAGGGCTGACGTGGAGCGGTTGCCCGCCTGGCTGCTGGAGACCCCGCTGCTGGCGCCCTGGACGGTGCCCGTGTGCGTCGCGGTCGGCGTCCTGCTGGTCCTCGGCCTGTGGGTGGGGCGCACCCGCCGCCGGCCCTGGTGGGTCCAGGCGCTGGTCGTCGGCGTGCCCGCGGCGCTGGCCCTCGCCTCGTGGTGGTGGGTGAACGTCGTGTGGGCGCCGATCCCGGACGGGGTCGCGGGGCCCGTGTTCGCCTGGGCCGCGCTGCCGGTGGTGGTGCTCGCCCAGGCGGCCGTCGGCCCGTGGCGGCCCCGGCCGCTGCGCTGGGGCCTCGGGGGCGTCGTCGCGGTCCTGGCGGCGGTGCTCTGCGCGACCCTCGGCGTGAACGCCCACTACTCCGCCTACGAGTCGCTGGCCGTGATGACCGGGCGGAACGTCACCTGGACGGACTGGGACGCCGTGGACACCGCCCCCGCCCGCCAGGTGGTGCCCGTGGACCGGTGGACGGCGCCGGCCGGGCTGCCCGAGCACGGCACGGTCTCCCGGGTGGGGATTCCCGCCACGGACGCGCGGCTCGCCCCGCGGGACGCCGTGGTCTACCTGCCCCCGGCGTACTTCGCCGAGGAGCGCCCGGCCCTGCCCGTGATGATCCTCATGGCCGGGGTCCCGGGTGAGCCCCCGGACTGGTTCAGCGCCGGCCACGCCGCCGAGACCATGGACGCCTACGCGGCCGCCCACCACGGCCTCGCGCCGATCGTGCTGTCCGTGGACGCCAACGGCGGCGGCGCCCTGACCAACCGGCTGTGCTGGGACGGCCCGGACGCCCGCGTGGAGACCTACCTGACGCAGGACGTGCCCGCCTGGATCGGCCGGGAGCTGCAGACGGACCGGGACCGGACGCACTGGGCGATCGGCGGGCTCTCCAACGGCGCCACCTGCGCCCTGCAGACCGTGGCCCGCACCCCGGACGGGTTCGGCACCGTGCTCGTCTTCTCCGGCGAGCTGCACCCCTCCCTCGGCACGGAGGAGAGGACGATCGCCGAGGGCTTCGGCGGGGTCCGCGCCGCGTACGCGGCGAACGACCCGCTCTCTCTGTTCGCCGCAGCGCAGCGCGGCGAGGGTCCCGGGGCGGACGGGGCCTACCGCGGCGTCGCGGGCGTCGTCAGCGTGGGCCGCTCGGACGCCTACGTCGGCATGCCCGTGCCGCAGGAGCTCGTCGACGCCGGCCGCGCCGCCGGCATGGACCTCACCCTGCGGGAGTACCCCGGCGGGCACACGTGGACGGTGTGGTCGCGCGCCTTCGCCGACCAGCTGCCGTGGGCGGCCGGGCGCATGGGACTGGGGTGAGCCCGGCCGCCGGACGGGAGCGCCCGGCGTTCACCCGCGCGTCGCAAACCCGTCCGGGGCGTGTGGTTGGGTGGGGGCCATGACGAAGAAGCTCGTGTGCCTGGACGTGGACGGAACGATCGTGGACCATGACGGCCGCCTGCACGAGCCCGTGCGTGAGGCCGTGCGGGCCGTGATCGAGGCCGGCCACCACGTGGTCATCGCCACCGGCCGCTCCCGCGGCGCCACGCTCCCGGTGGCGGAGTCCCTCGGCATCGACTCCGGGTACGTGATCTGCTCCAACGGCGGTGCCACGCTGCGCCTGGACCGCGCGCTCGAGGACGGCTACGAGGTCACGGACCTGCGCACCTTCGACCCCCAGTCCGTGCTGGCCCAGCTGCGGGACCGCCTGCCCAGCGCCAAGTACGCGCTCGAGCTGCCGGACGGCTCGTTCCTCTCCACCGAGCGGTTCCAGGACATGTCCTTCGGCGTGGCCGCGGAGGGCGTGGGCTTCGAGGAGCTCATGGCCACCACCGCCGTGCGCCTGGTGGTGTTCTCCACGGACTCCTCCGCGGAGGAGTTCGGCCGGGCCGTGGAGGGCATCGGCCTGTCCGGCGTGACCTACTCGGTGGGCTGGACGGCCTGGCTGGACGTGGCCGCGGCCGGCGTCACCAAGGCGTCCGCCCTGGAGGCGCTGCGCACCGTGCTGCACGTGGACGTCGCGGACACCGTGGCCGTGGGCGACGGCCGCAACGACGTGGAGATGCTCCGCTGGGCCGGGCGCGGCGTCGCCATGGGCCAGGCCCCGGACGAGGTCAAGGAGGCCGCGGACGAGGTCACCGGCGGCGTCGACGAGCACGGCCTCGCCACGGTGCTGCGCACCCTGCTCTGAGGGCCGGAGGGCCCGACGGGCCGAGGGGGAGGACGGCGACGCGGGCGGGCCTCAGCCGGCGGCGAGCGCCAGCAGGCGCGCGGCGGCGGGCCGGCAGGCGTGCTCCTCGTTCCAGAAGGAGCGCTGCACGGCCTGGGAGACGGCCTGCGTGGTGATCCCCAGGGCCTGCGCGGCCGGCCTCTGCTGACCGCGCACGCCCGGCACCAGCAGGTCCAGCACGGACCATTCGGCGGCCGTGCGCGTCCACACCAGCTGGCCGATGAGCTTGAGCACCGCCTCCGCCTCGGCTGCGGCCTCCGCGTCCCGACCGCGCACGGCCAGCGGGATCCGCGCGGTGGACAGGGCCGCCGCCTCGACGGCCCGGCGCGCCGCCGCGAGGCCCGGCCCGCCGGCGTGGTGCAGGTCCCCGGAGGCGGGGATCCCCGCGGACCCGTCCGCGTGGCACACCGTCCCGACGCCGATCCCCACGTTCCAGCGGCGCTGCCGCAGCGCGCGCAGCGCCACGTCCACCGCGGCGTGCGGGTCCTCGAGGACGCCCACGAGCTCGTCTCCGACGGAGCGCTGGAACGGCAGCGCCGGGGAGCGCAGGCCGGGCACGGCGGCCGCCGCGTCGGTCAGCTCGCGCAGGAGCGCGTCCACGCGGTCGCCGGCGTCGGGGGTGTCCCGCTGGTTGAGGGTGAGCACGAACATGGTCGTCGATTCTGCCACCGGACACGGCGACGCCCGCCCACCCCGAAGGGTGGACGGGCGTCGCGCGGGGGTCGGCCGAGGGGCCGGTGGAGGCTCAGGCCTCCTGCTCGGCGGCCGGGGCGGCCTCCTCGGTGTCGACGTCGCGGCCCTGCGGCTCGTCGGACGGGGAGTGCTCGCCCTCGGCGGCGAAGCGCTCGATGGAGGCCTCGAGCTCCTTCTCCGCGGCCTCGCGGCCCTCCCAGCCGTCGGCCTTGACCCACTTGCCGGGCTCCAGGTCCTTGTAGCGGGTGAAGAAGTGCTCGATCTCCTGCTTCAGGGACTCCTCGACGTCCTCGAGCTCCTGGATGTGGTCGAAGCGCTTGTCCGCCGGGACGCACAGCAGCTTGGCGTCGCCGCCGCCGTCGTCGGTCATGTTGAACACGCCCACGGGACGGGCCTCGACGATGCAGCCGGGGACCAGGTCGAACCCGGGGAGGAACACGAGGGCGTCCAGCGGGTCGCCGTCCTCGCCGAGGGTGTTCTCGAAGTAGCCGTAGTGCGTGGGGTACTGCATGGAGGTGAACAGCACGCGGTCCAGGCGCAGGCGGCCGGTCTCGTGGTCGAACTCGTACTTGACGCGGGAGCCCGCGGGGATCTCGATGGTGACGTCGTGCGCCATGACTCTCCTTCGGTGGATCTGCTCGGTGCCCGGGACGACGGCGGCGCGCCGCCCGGCGGAACTGGGGCCAGCCTACCGGGGCGGCGTCCGGCCCTCCCGTGTCCGTCCCCGGCCGGCCACCGGACGTGGGAAGGGCCCCGGTCTCGCCGACCGGGGCCCTTCGCCTGTCATCACTCGCACCTGCATCGCTCGCACCTTCGATGAGGTGCCTTCAGCGTACGAACCCACCATGGACGCACCCTGCCCGGAACCTGGCAATTCCCTGACCAGCTCGGACCCGGGGTCGCGGAACGCCGTGGTACAACCGGGAGGTGACCCCCTCGAACCGGGCCGCCCGCGTGGCCGCCGTGACCCGCGTGCTGCTGGCCCTGGCGATCTGCGCCCTGCTCGGGCTCCTGGCCCACGACGTCCTCCTCCCGCGTCTCCCGACCCCCGCCGCCCCGGTAGGCTGGCCCCAGTTCCGCCGGGC
>NZ_JAKRNH010000040.1:0-19241 GCF_022346985.1 Micrococcus sp. ACRRV | reverse complement strand
GCCGGGGGCCGCGGGGGTGCGGCCGTGTGGTGGCTGTGCGTAGGGTGTGGAGGCAACGGGGCCGAGGGGGCGCCCGGGGAAGGCGGGGACGGATGGCGTCGTATGACGTGGCCGTGACGCTCTTCAGCATCCGGTGGAGACGCTGGACGGGGATGCTGTCGCCTGCCACACAAGGGTGGTGAACGCCGTCTCGTTGGGGGATGACGTGGTCCAGGCGATCCGCGACGAGGACCGCGCGCCCTCGAGCTCGGAGCCACGCTCGCAGACGATCGGCGCCACGACCTCGGATGGGCCGTCCTGACTGACCCTGAGGGCAACGAGTTCTGCATTCTCGAATGAGACCCAGACCTCAAGGCCACGCCCAATCCTCCGCTCCCACGCGGGAGACGCCACCAAGTGAACGAAGTCCCGTGTGAGTCCAGAACTTCACGCGCATCCCGACAAGACTCCGGGGGAGCAACCTTCCTCGCGTGTCGTGTGCAGTCTTCGCTGCGTCTCGACACGCGCATAGTGGGTGCCATGGACTTCCACCGCCCCTCGCTCGAGGAACTACGCGCAGCAGCTGCCCTGCCATCCCATACCGCCGCCGGCCTGACGCACGAAGTGATCCTCACCGAGATCGAAGCCGGTCGAATGAAGCCCGAGTGGTCGTGCATCGCCACCAATGACGACGACGACGTGATCGGACGGGCCATGTGGTGGGGGCGCGATGGCCAGGAACCCATTGCGCTGGACCTCTGGGACGTCGCGCCAGGCACCTCGGAGCCGGGCGAGGTTCTCACCGGACTTCTTACCCACGGCCGCGTCCTCGTCGAGGCACCAGACAGGCGAACTCTGCTGCCTCACACCCTCCGGGTGCCGGTCGGGTGGGGAGACCACCCCGAGGTCGCAGAGAACGTCCGGCTGAAGATGCAGGTCGCGAGCGCCAACGGCCTGGACCGCGTGAATCAGCGCCTGCAGTTCCAATGGGATTGGGGCGGAACGGTGCCCCCCAATCCGGCCCGCCTGCGCTTCACTCCGGAAAGCGACGAGGTGTTCATGCGCCTGTTCGCCGATGCCGCGGCAGGATCACTGGACGTGATGACGGCACGCGAGCTGGAGCAGACCACGGCGGCGGAGCTGGCCCGTGACGAGATCGCCTACTATCTCTCCTGCCCAGGAGAGCGCTCGTGGTGGCGCGTTGCGCAGACTCACGACGGCGAGATCATCGGGCTGGCCATCCCCTCCGCCACCCCGACCAACCGCAACGTCGGGTACCTGGCCGTCCTGCCGCAGCACCGCGGCCACGGCTACGTGGACGAGATCCTCGCGTACATCACCCGATTCCAGATCGGGGATCGAGCGCGACGAATCACCGCGACCACCGATGCGGTCAACGCCCCGATGGCGGCGGCGTTCACCCGGGCCGGCTACACGCTGGTCGAGGTGCGGATCGATCTGGAGCAGTCCTAGATCCCCACGACCCAGCCGCGGGGTCTGCTGACGGCCCGTCGGGCGCAGTAGGGCGGCTGGTCCGTGACCTCCACGTGCTACGAGGTGTGCAATCTTGGCTGCATCTCGACACAAGACGAGGCGCATGGACGAAGCCCATTCGCGTTCAGCTCTTGCCTCTACCCTGGCGTCATGCTCATCGTGCTCCGCGGCAACGCGGCCTCCGGGAAGTCGACGGTCGCGCTTCTCCTCCAGGACCGCCTGGACCGACCCGCTGCCATCCTGAGCCAGGACCACTTCCGACGGAGCATCTACGCCGAACGTGAGCAGGACAGCCTCGCGCACGCCGACCTGCTCGAAGCCGCCGCGCTGCACTGCCTCGGGCGCGGGCATCACGTGATCCTCGACGGGATCTTCCACGCGGGGCGGTACGGGCCGATGTTGGAACGAGTTGCGGCGGCCAGTGACGATGCTCGGTTCTACGCCTTCGACCTGACCTTCGCGGAGACTGTCCGCCGGCACGCGATGCGTCCCAAGGCCGCAGAGTTCTCGGCGGACGAGATGGTGTCGTGGTACCACGGCTGGCAGGCACTGCCCTTCGTCGGTGAACACCGCATCACCGCGACTGAGGCACCGGAGCAGATCGTCACTCGCATCTTGCACGGCGCCTAGTCCCGCCAGCCGGGTAGCAGCCGCCTCCGTGCCCCGCCTCTTCCCGACGACGCGGAGCGTGCCGATCGGCCAGGAGTTGGACGCTTGTGATGCGCTGTCTTCGCGCACCAGTCCCTTTTGCGAAGAGTTCGCCGCGTGTCCTGCGAACTATTCACCGCATCTCGACAGTCTCGTGACCGGCCGGACCCTGACCTCATTCCCCAGCATCCGCACCGACCTGCGCAACGCCGGCGCGAACGTGGTGGACCAAGAGGCGTACCGAGACGAGAACCTGGCCACCAGCCGCTCACCCGACGATCTCTTCCCCTCTGTTCCGCCGTGGGAGTACTGTCCAGCCCACCGGCGCCGGAAACCGCTCGTGAGCAGCCCGGTACGCCACATGACGCAGGCGGGGCTGACTACCGGCTCGACACCCGGCATCTCGGTACCGGCCACCCTCCTCTAAGCCAGTACGGGTCGAGGACGCGCGAGCCCTTCGCGGATCTCAGCCCACGCCCCACCTCAGGACAACCAGAAGGAAGTGATCGCGGATGCGACGGATAGCGCTGCCGAGCGGGGAGTCCATCCCTGTGCTGGGCCAGGGCACCTGGGGCTGGGGTGAGGACCCCGGCCGCCGCGGCGACGAGGTCGCCGCGCTGCACGCCGGCCTCGAGCTGGGCATGACGCTGGTCGACACCGCCGAGATGTACGCCGACGGCGGCGCGGAGGAGGTGGTCGGTGAAGCATTGGCGGGTCGCCGCGACGAGGCGTTCGTGGTCAGCAAGGTCATGCCGTCCCACGCCTCCCGTTCCGGCACGATCGCGGCCTGCGAACGCAGCCTGAAACGCCTGGGCACCGATCGGATCGACCTCTACCTGCTGCACTGGCAGGGCCGGTACCCGCTGCAGGACACCGTCTCAGCCTTCCACCAGCTCGTCGAGGACGGGAAAATCCGATACTGGGGCGTCAGCAACTTCGACCACCGGGACCTCGCCGACCTGCAGGACGTGCCGGGCAGCAGCGGGCTGGCCACGGATCAGGTGCTGTACAACCTGTCGCGGCGAGGACCGGAGTACGACCTCCTGCCGTGGTGCGCCGACCACCAGCTGCCGGTCATGGCGTACTCGCCGATCGAGCAGGGCCGCATCCTTCACGACACGACGCTGAACGATGTCGCGGCCCGTCACAGCGTCAGCCCCGCGGCGGCGGCCCTGGCCTGGGTGCTGCGCCGCGACTCGCTCTGCACGATCCCCAAGGCGAGCAGCCCGCAGCACGTGCGAGACAACGCCACAGCACTGGACGTGGAGCTGACCCGCGACGACCTGGATGCTCTGGACCGTGCTTTTCCGCCCCCGAGCGGACCGCGACCATTGGAAATGCTGTGACCCTGCCCAAGGGCGCAGCCCGGTCGTTCCGGGCAGCGCTCCGGACAGCGCGGCAGCGCCGTCGGTGAGGGGTGGGAGTTGCCGGGCTGGAAAGGGGATGATGTCGCGGATGTCAGAGAACTCTGAGCCGGGCAGCGAGGCCGACGCGCGGGACAGCGGCAGCGGGTCGGTGGGCAACCTGGAGCTGTTCTTCGACCTGGTGTTCGTGTACGCCATGGCGCAGCTGACCGAGCTGGTGCGGGACGACGTTTCGTGGCGGGGTTTCGGTCATGGTGTGCTCGGCCTGCTGGCGGTGTGGTGGGCCTGGGTCTGTTACACCTGGCTCACCAACACCTTCACCACGCATCGGGTGGTGTTTCGCTGCCTGGTCATCGCCGCCATGGCTGCGATGCTGCTGGCCGCAAGCGCACTCCCGACCGCGTTCAGCACCGGAGCCCTCGTCTTCGGGCTTGCCCTGCTCGCCATCCGCGTCATCCACCTGGTCATGTTCGTCGTGGACGCCTCCCACGACGACGAACACCTCCGTGCAGGCCTCCTGCGGCTGGTCCCGAGCCTGCTCATCGCACCAGTCCTGATCGCCGTCGCCGCCGCCTTCCCAGCCCCCTACCGAGAGCTGCTCTGGATCGGCGCAGCCATCATCGACTTCGGCGGACCCCTGGTCGCCGGGGTCGAGGTTTTCCGGGTGGTGCCCTCCTACTTCGTCGAGCGCCACGGCCTCATCATCATCATCGCGCTCGGTGAAGCCGTCGTCGGGCTGGGCACCGGGGCCAGCGAGCACCTGCAGCAGCCGGTCGTGCTCGCCGCCGCCGTCCTCGGAGTCCTGATCGCCGCCTCGTTGTGGTGGACCTACTTCGGTCTGACCGCCGGTGCCGAGCAACGCCTCGAAGACGCCGACGGGCCCGAGCGCGCCCGACTGGCCCGCGACGCCTACAGCTACCTCCACCTTCCCCTCGTCGCCGGGGTCACCTTCTTCGGCTTCGGCGCCAGCGTGGCGCTCGAGCACGTGTCCGACCCGTTACCGCTGCTGCCGGCCATCGCCCTCAGTGGCGGGGTGGGCCTGTTCTACGCCGCCGATGTCGCCTACCGATGGCGCGATCACCATCAGCTCGTGCCGGACCGCCTCCTCGCGGCGGCCGCATGCCTGCTCATCATCCCGCCAGCACTGAGCATGCCCGCATGGTCAGTGCTGGCGGCTCTCACCGCGGTCGGCGCCCTGCGCCTGACGTGGGAACTCGTGCGACGGCCGCGGATCGGTCCCGCAACCGCCGGCCAAGTCCACTGAGGTGAGAACGCCTAGGGCGTGTCTGACCATGAATCCAGGGGTCGGCTGGCACCCTCGAAGACATGGCTGCAGTTCCCGACTCGCTGAAGCTCGAGGGTGCCCGCTTTGTCGGCAGGAGCCTGCGGGGCGCTCGGTTCATCGACTCCGACCTCTCCCACGTCAGGGCGCGCGGCGTGATGCTCGACGGCGCGGACTTCGACTCCCCGTGGCTGCTCGATGGCGAGGGGTCTCTGGTCGTCAACGGCGTCGACGTCGCCCCGCTTGTGGAGGTCGAGCTGAACCGGCGGTTCCCCGGCCGGGCGCAGCGGCGCGCCGAGGACGCCGAGGGACTGCGCGGGGCCTGGGGCGCGGTAGAAGCCTCCTGGCGTCAGGCGACCGACCGCGCATCGGCGCTCCCGGACGGCGCAGTCGACGTCTCGGTCGAGGGAGAGTGGTCCTTCTCCCAGACCCTGCGCCACCTCGTCTTCGCGACCGACGCCTGGCTGAGCCGGGGGATCCAGGGCGCCGAGGAGCCGTTCCACCCGCTCGGCCAGCCCCGCGCGGGTGCGGAAGACGATGGCGTCGACCTCGCCTTCTTCGCATCCACGCCCCCGCCCTACGAGCAGGTGCTCGCGGTGCGGTCCGAGCGCCTGGCCCAGGTCCGCGAGTTCCTGGCGTCCGTGGACGACGCCGGACTGGACGAGGAACGCCGCCACCCGTGGAGCCCCGAGTATCCGGAGACGGTGCGTTCGTGCCTCCACGTGATCCTCGAGGAGGAGTGGGAGCACCTGCGCTACGCCCTGCGTGACCTGGACGCCCTCGACGACGCCGCGGCCCAGGGGCGCTGAACGACCACGTGCGGAGACGACATGAGTGCATCGTGACTATGCGCACGGTGGGGGGATTATTGACCAGGCGCGGCTCAGATAGGTTTCACCCATGACGCGCACTCTCGAGGAGATCTGGCCGCCCTCCGGGCTCGTCGTCGAGGCCGGTGACCTGCGGATGACCGCGCTGCGCGAGGCCGACGTGCCGGAGGTGCTCGACGTGGTGGCGGGCGGAATCCACGACCCCTCCTGGACGCCGTTCCTGTTCCCGTGGACGGACGCCCCGGCCGAGGAGATGCCCGCGAACTACCTACGGTTCTACGCCTCGACCCTCACCCGCACTGTGGACGGCGACGTGAGCCTCGAGCTTGTGGTGCGGCGAAACGGCCAGGTGATCGGCATGCGGGGCATGAACGGTCCCGACGTCGCTGGCACCCGCCGCCTGGAGACCGGCTCCTGGCTGGGCCTGCCGTTCCAAGGCCAGGGGCTGGGCACGCGGATGCGGCGCATGATGTGCGCGCTCGCGTTCGACGGCCTGGGTCTCGACGCCGTCACCTCCTCCGCCTGGGAGGACAACGCCGCCTCCCGGCGGGTCAGCGAGAAGGTTGGCTACCTGGAGACCGGCCGCGGCCAGGCTGAGCGTCGCGGCGTGCCGACACCCGAGGTCTACTTCGAGTTGCTGCCCGAGGGATTCGTCCACGGAGACGAGCCGGTACGGATCACGGGAGCCGACGAGCTCCGCAGGTTCCTGGGCCTGGCGTGACGCTCCCGGAGGCCGTGCTGCTGCGCACCGCCATCGTCCGCCGCCCCTGAACCGCCGACGCGAGTGTCAGCCGTCCTTCGCGGCGGCCCCGCCCGTGGTCTCGTCCTCGGAGTCGGGGTCCCGCGTGGCGGGGGTCAGCACGGTGAGGTTGCCGGGGCCGGGCCGGGAGCGGCCGACCTCCTCCGCGGGGATGTGCGCGCCGACGTCGGCGATCACCGCGTCCAGCCGGGCACCGCGGGGCACGATGCACTCCCCGAAGAGGACGGACCGGCGCACGTGCGCGCCGCGCTCCACCACCACACCGGGGCCGAGGACCGAGTCCTCCACGGTCCCCTTGACCACGCAGCCGGGGGAGAGCAGCGCGTTGGAGACCTCCGCGCGCGGCCCCACGCGCGCCGGCGGGGCGGCCGGCGGGTTGGTCAGCAGCGGCCAGCCGGGCGCCGCCAGGTCCAGGCCTGCGCCGTCCAGGAGCTCCATGTGGGCCCGGTAGAACGCGTCCAGCGTGCCGATGTCCCGCCAGTACCCCTCCAACCGGTGCTCCCGCACCCGGCCGCGCTCCACGAACGCGGGGATGATCGTCTCCCCGTAGTCGCCCAGGGAGCTGGCCACGGGGTCGCCGTCCTCGTCCTCCTCCCCGTCCGCGTGCTCTCCGGCGGCCTTCTCCCGGGCCACCAGCTCCGCCACGACCTCGTGCAGCGCCGCGACGTCGAACACGAAGACCTCCGTGGCCACGAGCCGACCCTCGGGGTCCTCGGGCTTGTAGTCGTAGGCCGTCACGGCGCCGTCCTCGTCCGCCTGCACCACTCCGAACCGGGACGGGTCCTCGTCCGTCACCGTGGTGACCATGGTCAGCTCGGCGCCGGAGTCCGCGTGGGCGGCCAGCACCGGGCGCAGGTCGAGCTGGTACAGGTGGTCCGCGGAGAGCACGACGACCCGCTCCGCGCCGAAGGAGCGGAGGATCGGCACCTGTTGGGCCAGCGCGTGGCCGTTGCCCGCGGAGAACCCCTCCTCCTCGCGGCCCTCCGCCGGCGGCAGGATCCGCAGGCCGTGGCGGGTGCCGTCCAGGTCCCAGGGGCGGCCGCCGGCCAGGTGCTGGTTCAGGGTGAACGGCCGGTACTGCTCCGCGATCCACACGTCCTTCAGGCCCGAGTGCGCCAGGTTGGACAGGACGACGTCGATCAGCCGGTACTGCCCGGCGAACGGCACCGCCGGCTTGGAGCGGGCCGCGGTGAGCGGGTCCAGGCGACTGCCCCGGCCGCCGGCGAGCACGAGCGCGACGGTCGACCCGGCGGGGTCCTTCGGGAACGGATCGGCCATGCGGGGGTGCTCCTTCGTTCTCGGGTCAGCCGGGCCGCGCCGGAGGGCGGGACGGGCTGACCTGGGGCGTTCGGTGCCGGAAATCTACCGGGGCGGGGGAGCCGCCCGGGAGGGACGGGGCACCGCTCACCGTTGGCAGGTGCGGCACCACCACAGCTGCCGCTCGTCGTCCTCGGGGGAGCCGTACTCCTCGAACGTCACCGGCCCGCCGCAGCGCCCGCACGGGGTGGTCCGGTGGCCGTACACCCAGTAGTGCGGCCCGCGCGGCAGGTCCCCGCGCCGCCCCAGCCCCGCACCGGAGGTGGACGTCGCCGAGGCGTGAGGGGCATCGTCGGGCACGGGCCCGCCCGGCAGGCCGCCGGGGAAGCCGCGGTCCTCGACGACGACGCGCAGCCCGTACGGGCCGGACGGGTCCGGTCGCACCCTCGTGGTGGTGCGCGGCCAGCCGATGAAGGGGGCCGCAGGGGGGACGTTGGCGCGCAGCAGGTCCCGGGCCAGGGTCAGCAGCCCGGACACGTCCGGGACCGCGGCCACCGGCCGGTGCGGGTCCAGGCCCGCGAGCAGGAGCGACTCGCAGCGGTAGATGTTGCCGATCCCGCACGTGGTGCGCTGGTCCAGCAGGGCCAGGCCCACCGGGCGCTCCGGGCGGGCCGTCAGGCGGCGCACCCCCTCGGCCAGCAGCTCGGCGCCCCGGGCGGGGTCGTCCCAGGCGGGGTCGAGCAGGTCCGGGCCGAGGTGCCCCAGCAGCCGGTCCTCCTCCGCGGTGGGCGCCAGCTCCAGTCGGCCCAGCTGCGCGCCGACCGCCCGGTGCTCCGCCGTCTCCAGGACGGCCCGGACCTGCCAGGCGGGGGCGGGCCACCGCGCGTCGCGGCCCGTGACCATCCAGCGGCCCTCCATCTTCAGGTGGGAGACCAGGGTGTGGGGGGCGGCGTCGGGCCGGTCCGCGGGCGGGGTGAGGCGCATGAGCAGCCACTTGCCGCGCGGCTCGACCTCGGACACCGTCCAGCCGGTCAGTCGGGCCGTGGCCAGCTGGGGCACGCGCAGGTCGGCGTGGGTGAGGACGCGGCCGGCCAGCACCGGGCGCAGCCGATGGGCGGCGCGGACGAGGGAGTCGCCTTCGGGCATGAGCCGAACCTACCCGGCCGCCGCCGCGGCGTCCCGCACCGGTCCCCGGGGGCGCGCTAGGGTCGATCCCCGTCCCGTCTCCCCGCCCGAGAGGCACCCCCCATGTCCGCGCGCCTGCGCCCCGGCCAGACCCTGCTGCTGGCCTCCCTCGTCTTCGGCCTGTTCTTCGGCGCCGGCAACCTGATCTTCCCCGCGGGCCTGGGCCGCGACGCCGGCTCCGCGGTCGTCCCCGCGACGCTCGGCTTCCTCCTCACCGCGGTGGGCCTGCCGGTGCTGGGCATCATCGCCTCGGCCCTGACCCGGTCCCGGTCCGTCCGGGAGATGACCGCCCCGATCTCCCCGTGGTTCGCGACAGCCTTCACCTGCCTGCTCTACCTGGCGATCGGCCCCCTCTTCGCCATCCCCCGCACCGCCACGGTCTCCTACGAGATCGGCGTCGCACCCCTGGCCGGGGACGGGCCCTGGCTGCCCGTGTTCACCCTCGTGTTCTTCGGGGTCGCGGCCGTGGCGGCCTTCCGCCCCGGCCGGCTCCTGGACTGGGTGGGCCGCTTCCTGACCCCCGTGTTCCTGCTCCTGCTCGGCGCGCTCGCGGTGGCGGCCGTCGTCGCCCCGATGTCCTCCGGCGACCTGCCCGCGCCCGCCGGCCCCTACGCCGACGGCGCGCTGACCGCCGGAATCCTGGACGGCTACAACACGATGGACGCCCTCGCCTCCCTGGCGTTCGCCGTGCTGATCGTGGAGGCGGCCGGCCGCCTGGGCGTGGACTCCCCGCGCCGGCTCGCCGTGGAGCTGGGCAAGGCCGGCATCGTGGGCGGCCTGGGCATGGCCGTGGTCTACGGGGCGCTGGCCTACATCGGCGCCACCAGCCACGGCGCGCTGCCGGGGGCGGCCAGCGGCGGCGCCGTCCTCGCGGGCACGGCCAGCCACTACTTCGGCCCGGCCGGCACCTGGCTCATCGCCGCGATCGTGCTCGCGGCCTGCCTGAAGACGAGCATCGGCCTGATCGTCGCGTGCGGGGAGATGTTCGCCGAGATGTTCCCCGGCTCCTACCGGGTGTGGGCGTCCGTGTTCCTGCTCGTCTCCCTGGTCATCGCCAACCTCGGCCTCGAGGCGATCATCGCCTGGTCCATCCCCGTGCTGATGTTCCTCTACCCGCTCGCGATCGTGATCATCGCGCTGGGCCTCGGCTGGGGCTGGGTCCGCCACCACCTGACCGTGGCCCGCGCGGTGGTCGCCTTCACCGCCGTGGCCGCGGTCTTCGACCTGCTGGCCGCCCTCCCGGAGACGCTCGCCGCCACGGGGCCCGTCACGGCGCTCACCGACCTCGCCGGGCGGATCCTTCCCTGGTACGAGAACGGCTTCGGCTGGGTCGTCCCCGCCCTCGTCGGCCTTGTGGTCGGCCTCGTCCTCGAAGCCGCCCGCGGGCGCGGCCGCTCAGCTGCGGTAGCGGATGCCTGACGGGGACGAGTAGAACCCGGCCGCCAGCAGGGCCTCGGCCAACGGGGTGCCGAGGAGCGGCCCCCCGTTGACCTTCTCGAGGCTCAGCTTGTCCGTCCTGGCCGCCCGCAGCGCCCACACGAGCGCCTGCGCCGCGGCCCGCAGCACCGGGCCGTCCTGCGTGAACGCCAGCAGCGTCCGCCCGCCGCGCTCCATGTAGAGCGCCAGCGCCCCGTGCACCAGCACGACGACGGCACCCGCCTTCCGACCCGGGCGGTGGCCGGTGGGGGCCACCCCGTCCGGGCCGGCGGGCAGATCCGGCCAGTCGAGGGCCGCGCCGTAGGGGTTGGCCGGGTCCGTGGCCGCGAGCGCCAGCGCCGGGGGCAGCGGCTCCTCGCGGGCGCCGGCGGTACCGCCGACTGTGCCCATGCCCGCGCCGTGGCCCTGGGGGGCGGGCGTCCACCCGCCGACCCCGTCGGCGACCCAGCCGGACCAGTCCGTGCGCGGGGACTCGTCCACGGGCATCCCGAACGCGTCCAGCCGGGGCGCGGGCTCCTCCTCGGCGGGGGAGGGGCCGTCCTCGTCCCGCTGGAACGAGCGCAGCCGGTCCACCACGGCGCCCGTGGAGAACTGGGCGCCGCCCAGGCGGTCCACGAAGTGGCCGCGGCGGACCTGGCCGGCGTCCTCCATGCGGGTGAGCAGCTGGTACTGGCCGGCGAACCCGCCGGGCACCTCCTCGGCCACCACGGAGCCGCGGGTGATCACGCCGTAGCGGTCCAGGAGGACCTCGGCGGCGGCGTGGGCGCGGATGGTGGGGTCCGGCTCGGGGTCCGGGAGCAGGCTCCAGCGCCCGGCCGCGCGGGCCTCCTCCGCGGCGGACAGGCCCACCAGCCCGGCGCCGGGCAGCGTCCCCGCGCCGGCGCCTGAGCCCGGGGCGGCGAGTCCGGCGTACCGGCCGCGCCCACGGACCCCGGCGAGGCGTCCGCCCAGCCCGCGGCCGCCCGTCCCGGCGGCGGACAGGGCCGCCCCGCCGGTGCGGGCCGTGCGGGCCCGCGGAGTCTGCCGACCGGTGCGGTGGGCGGTCTTCCCGAGGGAGAGCAGGCCGCGGATGGGAGCGAACGTGTCGTTGCCGACGCGCCCGGCCCACACCAGGTCCCACAGCGCCTCGAGGATCACGGGGCCGCGGGGCAGGGTGGCCGCGGCGGCGTGGGGGTCGCGCGGCCCGTCCTCGCCCCCGGCCTCCGCCTCCGCCGCGCGCGCGGCGTCGGCCCGGACCCGTTCCACGAGGGGCCCGAAGAACCAGGCCCCGCCGCCGGCGAGCACGGTGAGCAGGTGGTCCCGCGCGGTCAGGCGCTCGGCGGCGACGTCCTGCGCGGGCGGCTCGGGGCGGCGCAGGGTGAGGTCCACGGCGTCGGCGGGGTGCAGCGCCACCCAGCCGTCGTTGCCGGGGGCGTCCGCGGTGCCGGACCACACGTACTCGCCGGTGGCGAGCAGCTCGTCCAGCAGGCCCGGCGTGTAGTCCCGCACGCGGGAGGGCAGCACGAGCGATTCCCAGGCGCTCGCGGGCAGGGGCACGCCTGCGAGCTGGTCCAGGACGGTCGCGACGCCGTCGACCCCCTCCAGCGTGGCCGGCGAGGGCCGCCCGGGCCGGGGGCGCAGGTGCTGCCAGTCGGCGAGGAATCGGGCGTAGGCGGCCTGGTCCACGGGCTCGACTTCGGCGCGCAGCGCGGCCAGCGAGCGGCGCCGCACCTTCTGCAGGACCTCCGCGGCGATCCACTCGGCCTCCAGCCCGGTGGCCCCGGGTGTGCCGTCCGGCCGGTACGCGCCCTGGGAGACGCGCCGCTGGGAGGCCAGGGCCTGCAGCACCGGGAGCACGACGGCGCCGCCCAGTCCCAGCGCGGCGCCCGCCTCGGCGGCGGTGAAGGGACCATGGGTGCGGGCGTACCGGGAGACGAGATCGCCCACGGGGTCCTCGACGGGCTCGTGGAACGCCACGGGCACGCCCAGGGGGATGGGGGCGCCGAGGGCGTCGCGCAGCCGAGCGGCGTCCTCGACGGCCGCGAACCGCTCCTCGCCGTTCAGCCGAACCCGGTAGGCCCGGCCGGTGCGCTCGAGCCCCTCCAGGTGCGCGGTCACCGCGGCGAGGTGCGCGGCGGAGGGGGCGCCGGCGGCGGCCTCGTCGGCCGGCGCGGGCGCGGCGTCCTCCACGGGCAGGGTGCGCGCGGCGGCCTCCGCCACGGACAGCGGGCCCACGATCCGCAGCAGGTCGGCCAGGGCCTCGGCGCCGCGCACCCGCCGGTCGGGGGCGGTGCGCTGCAGCTCCGCCTCCACCCGGGCGATGACCTCGGGGTCGAGCAGCTCGCGCAGCTCCTCCGTGCCCAGGAGCTCGGCCAGCAGGGCGGGGTCCAGGGAGAGGGCGGCGGCGCGGCGCTCGGCCAGGGGAGAGTCGCCCTCGTAGATGAACTGCGCGACGTACCCGAAGAGGATCGACTGCGCGAACGGGGACGGCGCGGGGGTGGTGACCTCGACCATCTGCACGGCCCGGCTCGCGATCCGCCCGGCCAGGTCCTTCAGCGCGGGCAGGTCGTAGACGTCCTGGAGCACCTCGCGGACGGTCTCCAGGATCACCGGGAACGAGGGGTACTTGCGGGCCACGTCCAGCAGCTGCGCCGAGCGCTGGCGCTGCTGCCACAGCGGGGTGCGCCGGCCGGGGTCGCGGCGGGGCAACAGCAGGGCCCGGGCCGCGTTCTCCCGGAACCGGGCGGCGAAGAGGGCGGAGCCGCCCACCTCGGCCGTGACGATCTCCTCCAGCTCCTCAGCGCTGAACTCGAACAGCTCCGCGCCCGGGGGCTCGGCGTCCATCAGGGGCACGCGCAGGACGATCCCGTCGTCGGCGGCCATGGCGGCGCCGGAGCCGGTCTCCAGCCCATAGCGCTGGGCCAGCCGCGCCCCCACCGCGAGCGCCCACGGGGCGTGCACGGCCATGCCGTACGGCGAGTGGAGCACCACGCGCCAGTCGCCGAGCTCGTCCGTGAACCGCTCCACCACGAGCGCCTGCTCGGTGGGCAGCCGGCCCGTGGACTCACGCTGGTCGGCCAGGTACGTCAGCAGGTTCTCGCGGGCCCACTCGTCCAGGCCGGCGGCGGCGAGGCGGTCCCGGGCGGCGTCGGGGTCGGCGTCGAGCTCGCGGCGGAAGCGGCCGACGGCGTCGCCCAGCTCGGCGGGGCGGCCGGCGGCGTCGCCGCGCCAGAAGGGCAGCTTGCCGGGCTGGCCGTAGGCGGGCAGGACGAGGACGCGGTCCGCGGTGATGTCCACGATGCGCCAGCTGGTGGCCCCGAGCAGGATCACGTCGCCCACGCGGGACTCGTAGACCATCTCCTCGTCGAGCTCGCCCACGCGGCGTCCGCCGGAGCGCTTCGACCCGGAGGAGGCGCCGGACGCGGACTCGGCGGTGTCCCCGAGCGCGGCCCCGCCGGGGGCGCCGTCGGAGGCCTCGGTGGCCAGGAACACGCCGAACAGGCCGCGGTCCGGGATGGTGCCGCCCGAGGTCACGGCGAGCCGCTGCGCCCCGGGCCGGGCGGAGAGCTCTCCGAGCTCGCGGTCCCAGAGGATGCGCGGGCGCAGCTCGGCGAACTCGTCCGAGGGATAGCGGCCCGCCAGCAGGTCCAGCACGGACTCGTAGGCCGAGTGGGGCAGGGCGGAGAACGGGGCGGAACGGCGCACCAGGTCGAACCACTCCTCCGCGTCCACGTCCTCCAGGGCGACGGCGGCCACGGTCTGCTGGGCGAGGATGTCCAGGGGGTTCTGGGGGATGCGCAGCGCCTCGATGCGTCCGGCGGCCATGCGCTCGGCCACCACGGCGGTGTCCACGAGGTCGCCCCGGTGCTTGGGGAAGAACACGCCGCGGGAGACCTCGCCCACCTGGTGGCCGGCGCGGCCCACGCGCTGCAGGGCGGAGGCCACCGACGGCGGGGACTCCACCTGGATCACCTGGTCGACGGCGCCCATGTCGATGCCCAGCTCCAGCGAGCTGGTGGCGACCACGCAGCGGATCCGCCCGGTCTTGAGCGCCTCCTCCACGAGGGCGCGCTGCTCCTTGGACACGGAGCCGTGGTGGGCGCGGGCGAAGTCGCTGACGGTGCCGGAGCCGGTGCCGGTCTGCCCCGCCACCTGGGCGGGGAAGGACGTGGCCGCTGAGCCCCCGGGCGGCCGGGGCGCGCCCGCGGGGGTCTGCCCGGTGGCGGTGCCCAGCCAGTCGGTGAGCACCTCCCCGGCGGTGGAGGGCGTCCGGAACCCGGGGACCAGGTCGGGGTCGTGGACGGCGGCCGCGGCCTCCTGCCGGGCCTCCCAGATCTCGTTGAGCCGGCCGGTCAGCCGCTCGGCCAGACGCCGCGAGTTGGCGAACACGATCGTGGACCGGCGCGGGGCCACGAGGTCCACGATCCGCTCCTCGATGTGCGGCCAGATCGAGCCGCCCGTGGCCTCCCCGGGGACGCCGGCCGCCGCGCCGTCCCTGCCGGCGTCGAGCGCGGAGGGCGGGGGCGTGGAGAGGTCCGTCATGTCCGGCAGGGGCACGGTCACGGTGAGGTCCCACCGCTTGGCGGAGACGGGGCGGACCACGGTGACCGGCTGCACGCCGCCCAGGAAGCGGGCGACCTCGGCGGCCGGCTCGACCGTGGCGGACAGGCCGATCCGCTGCACGGGGGAGTCCAGCAGCGCGTCGAGGCGCTCGAGGGACACCGCCAGGTGCGCGCCGCGCTTGGTGCCGGCCACCGCGTGCACCTCGTCCACGATCACGGTGCGCACGCCGCTCAGGGCCGAGCGCGCCTTCGAGGTGAGCATGAGGTACAGGGACTCGGGGGTGGTGATGAGGATGTCCGGCGGGTCCTGCTGCAGGCGGCGCCGCTCCGCCGCCGGGGTGTCCCCGGAGCGCACCCCCACCCGCACCTCGGGCACCGGCGCGCCCAGGCTGCGGGCGGTCTGCGTGATGCCGATCAGCGGGGCCCGCAGGTTCCGCTCCACATCCACGCCGAGCGCCTTCAGCGGGGAGACGTAGAGGACGCGGGTGGCCGAGACGTCGGGCTCGGCGGGCTCGCGCACGAACGAGTCCAGCGCCCACAGGAAGGAGGAGAGGGTCTTGCCGGAGCCGGTGGGGGCCACGACGAGGGCGTGCCGGCCGGAGCTGATCGCATCCCACGCGCCCAGCTGGGCGGCCGTGGGCGCGGCGAACGCGCCCGTGAACCAGCGCCGGGTGGGCTCGCTGAACCGGGCCAGGACGGCGTCGGCGTCCGGGACCGCGGCGGGCGACGGCGCCGCCTCCTCGGGTGCGGGGCCCTCCCCGCCGTCCTCACGCATGGTGGTACGGCCGCCCGCCGGCGATCTCCTGGGCGCGGTAGACCTGCTCGGCGAGGATCAGGCGCACGAGCTGGTGCGGGAACACCAGCCCGGACAGGGACCACACGCGGTCCGCGCGGGCGTGGACGGAGGCGTCCACCCCGTAGGCGCCGCCGATCACCAGGGTGACGGTGCAGCCGAGGTCGAACTGCCCCTGCAGGTGCGCGGACAGCCCGGGGGAGTCGAACCCCCTCCCGCGCTCGTCCAGCAGGATCAGCTGCTCGTCCGGGCCGACCTTCGCCAGGATCCGCTCCGACTCCTCCGCGCGCGCGGCGTCCTCCTGCCGGGACGAGTGCGGCAGCAGCTGCCAGGTGAGGTCCCAGGGCTTCTTCAGGCGCTTCTCGTACCGGGTGATCCCCTCGGACACCCAGGACTCATGCCTCTTGCCGATCGCCACCACGCGCACTGCCATGCGGACCATCATGACACCGGCCCCCGACGCCGTAGGCGCGCCCTGTCGCCCCGGGCGGGGCGGGCCCCGGCCTCGACTAGGCTCGCGCTCGCGGCCCGGTGAGCGGGCCGCGGTTCCCCGGGGCGGCATGGAGGTGCGCGGATGGGCGGTGACACCTCGACGGCGCGCGCCCCGCGGGTGCGGCGGCGCACCCTGCTGGGCCTCGGGCTGGGCGCCCTGGCCGTGGGCGGCACCGCCACGGCCCTGGGCCACGGCTCGCCCGTGGACTCCCCGGCGCTGCGGCAGACCATGGGCGCCCTCTTCGGCACCACCGTGATCAGCGGGATCGTGTACGCGGACCTGCCCGGCGCGGCCGGCCGCATGGACCTGTACCTGCCCGAGGGCGAGGGCCCGTTCCCCGTGCTGGCGTGGAACGCGGGCTCCGGCTGGCGCTCGGACCGGGGCTTCCAGGGCGGCGACGCCGTGGCCCGCGGCCTCGTGCCCGCCGGGCACGCCGTGGCCGCGTTCTCCGTGCGCAGCGCCCGGGAGGACGCCTTCCCGGCGCAGGTCCTCGACGCCACGGCGGCCGTGCGGCACCTGCGTGAGAACGCGGGCGAGCTGCGGGTGGACCCGGGGCGGATCGCCGTGGGCGGCAACTCCTCCGGCGGGTGGAACGCCCTCATGGCCGGTCTCACCGGCGGCCGGGACCTGGACCGCTCGGCCGTGCCCGCGCCGGGGGACGAGGTGCCCGAGGGCGGGCACGCCATCCCGGAGGAGGACCGGGTGCAGGCGATCGTGGACTGCTTCGCGCCCGTCGACTTCCTGCAGATGAACGTGCAGATGCCCCGCGGGGCGTGCGAGGAGTACGACCGCCGCAACCACACCCGGCACTGTCACCTGGACGACGCCTCCACCAAGTCCCGCATGCTCGGCGCCCCCGTGATGGCCCGCCCCGAGCTGGCCCGGCTGGCGAACCCCGCCGTCCACGTCACGCCCGCGGCCCCGCCCACGCTGATCGTCCACGGCCGCGCGGACCGGGAGGTCCCCTATGTGCAGAGCCGCGGCCTCTACCAGGCGTACGTCGGGGCGGGCGTGCCGGTGGCCATGTACTCCGTGGAGGGCGCCGGGCACGACCTGCAGATGATGGCCCGCCGGGTGGGCCGCACGGACGTGGTCCGCTCCGGGCTGCCGCGGCAGGCCGTGCACGGCTCCATCTCTTGGTCGGCCGTGGCCGCGTTCCTGGACGTGGCCATGCCCCGCCCGCGGCGCTGACCTGCGGCGCTCCGGGGGATGAGGGACCCGGGGGCGAGGGACCCCGAGGACGACGGAAGCCCGGGGGCGCGAGGCCTCCGGGCTTCCGGGAATCTGGCGGTGACGGTGGGATTTGAACCCACGGTACGGGGTTACCGTACACAGCATTTCGAGTGCTGCACCTTCGGCCGCTCGGACACGTCACCAGACCAGGACACCTTACCCGAGCCGCGCCGTCGCCCCCAAACCCGCCGGGTCAGCCGCCCGGCCGCCGCGCGGCGAAGAAGTCCACGAGCAGGGCCGCGCATTCGTCCCCGCGGACGCCGGCGCGCACCTGCACGGTGTGGTTGAAGCGGGGGTCCCGCACCACGTCCAGGACGGAGCCGCAGGCGCCCGCCTTGGGATCCCAGGCCCCGAACACGACGCGCGGGATCCGCGCCAGCAGCAGGGCGCCGGCGCACATGGGGCAGGGCTCCAGGGTGACGACCAGCGTGCACTCCGCCAGCCGCCAGCCGTCGGCGTCCCCGCGGGCGGCCAGGGCGGCGGCGCCGCGGCGCAGGGCGAGGACCTCGGCGTGCGCCGTCGGGTCGTGGTGCTGCTCACGCTCGTTGCCCACGGCGGCCAGCACCCGGCCGTCGCCGTCCACCAGGACCGCGCCGATCGGGACGTCCCCGGCCTCGCCGGCGGTGCGGGCGGCGTCGAGGGCCAGGCCCATCCAGGCGTGCTCCTGCGCGGAGGTCGGGGCCGGAGTCGGGGGCGGGGCTGCGGCGGGCGTCACCGCCCCAGGCTACGGGGGGCGCGGTAGCGTGGGCGCCATGCGCCTTCACGTCGTCGACCACCCCCTGGTGGCCCACAAGCTCACCGTCCTGCGGGACGAGCGGACCCCGTCCATGATCTTCCGTCAGCTCACCGAGGAGCTCGTCATGCTCCTCGCCTACGAGGCCACGCGCGGCGTCGCCGTGACGGAGGTCGAGGTGAAGACCCCCGTGGCCACCACGGTGGGCACCACCCTGGCCCGCCCGCGCCCGCTGGTCGTGCCGATCCTGCGCGCCGGCCTGGGCATGCTCGAGGGCATGACCAAGATGGCCCCGTCCGCGGAGGTCGGCTTCCTGGGCATGGCCCGCAACGAGGAGACCCTGGACATCGTCACGTACGCGGAGCGCCTGCCCGCGGACCTCACGGGCCGTCACGTGTTCGTCCTGGACCCGATGCTCGCCACGGGCGGCACCCTCATCGAGGCGATCCGCTTCCTCTACGAGCGCGGCGCCGAACGTGTCACCTGTCTCTGCCTGCTGGGCGCACCGGAGGGCGTGGCCCGCCTGGAGGAGGCCCTCGGGGACGTGGACGTGGAGCTGTACCTCGCCGCGGTCGACGAGCGGCTGAACGAGAAGTCCTACATCGTCCCCGGCCTCGGCGACGCCGGCGACCGCCTCTACGGCCTGGCCGAGTGAGCCCGGGCGGCCTGCGGGCCGCCCCGGATCGCCGCGTGCGGGAGCGGCGTCCACAGGATGGACGACGGCGCCCCCGATCTTCGGATCGGGGGCGCCGTCATGTGGGCGAGGCCACGATGGCCGAGGCGGGCAGTCGCATAAATATTCCGCCGGGTCGGAACCGAGCGGCCTCGAGGGGCGGATCGTCCCGCAAGAGGGTGCGAGGAGGTGTCGGAGGGGACCCTGGGAGAGTATTCGACCCACGGAATAGTGACATTCATCACTTTGGATGCCGAAACGTCCACAGAGTGAGACGGTGAGGCCCTCGTGACTTGCGCGTCCACAATGTGTCGTCACATTCTTGTCATATGACGTCGTCGCCGGATTGAGCAGGGATCCGGCGAGGCTCGAAGAACAGGGAGTGATCGTCATGGGTGAGACCGCCGGCTACGTCCATATCTCCGTGCGCAACGCGCAGCGCCGCGCCAACGTCTCCCAGGCACGCCGCGGCGACCTCCGTCTGGCCGGCGGCACGAGCCATGAGCCCACGCCCCCGCAGACGGCGCCCACCCCCGTCC